>VHCA01000098.1 GCA_016882225.1 Candidatus Pelagibacterales bacterium | reverse complement strand
CAACAATTTATGATAAAAGAATGGAAAATAAGAAAAAGATATTCGAGGAAGCTTTAAATAGCGATGCCTACAAAGAAGTTAAAAAATATTTTCCAAATGCAGAACTTACAAGTGTTGAGGAGATTGAATAATGGATTTTAGTAATATGTTAAAACAAGCTCAGGAGATGCAAAAAAAAATGTTAGAGGCTAAAGAAAATTTAAAAAACATTCAAGCAGAGGGAATATCAGGAGGTGGCGCTGTGAAAGTTATATTAAATGGACAAAATGAAATGGTTAAAATTGAAATAGATCCAAAACTTATGACAGAGGAGAAAGAAATTTTAGAAGACTTAATTGTTGCAGCAACCAATAGTGCAAAAAAAGAAGTTGAAACAAAAGCTGCAGAAGAAATGTCAAAAATTACAGGAGGACTAAAATTACCTGCTGGTTTTAAACTTCCTTTTTAGTGATGAAGAAAGAAAATTCATCTGATTTAGATAATTTAATGTATTTGGTTTCAAAACTTCCAGGACTTGGACCTAAGTCTGCAAAGCGTATTGCTCTCCATTTATTAAAAAATAGAGACAACCTTATGAAACCTTTATCGCAGGCAATTGATAAGGTGTATTTGAATGTGATGCGTTGTAACTTATGTGGAAATTATAAATCTACTAAAGCCGATTGTTCTTGTTCAAAGAAAGATAACTACGAACAAATTTGTGTTGTAGAAAATGTTGCTGATATGTGGGCTCTTGAAACTACAAATGTATACCATGGCCAGTATCATATACTTGGTGGAACACTATCTGCATTTAATGGTTCAAATCCAGAAACTCTTTTGATTAACTCTTTAGTAAGCAGGATAAAACAATTTAAGGTAAAAGAAGTTATTCTTGCAACGAGTGCAACTATTGAAGGACAAACAACAGCCCATTACATCAAAGATAGCTTGAAGGACTTAAGTGTGAAAATTACAAAATTAGCACACGGGTTACCAGTTGGTGGAGAAATTGAGTATTTGGATGATGGAACTTTGTTTTCGGCTTTTAAATACAGAAATTCCTTAACCACAGATCAGTGATCGTCTTGATTAATTAAGTAAATCAAGTATTTTTTTTAAATGCCTACTAGACCCATACTTATTGAGCCAGATCCTATTTTAAGAGTTAAATCTGAAAAAGTTAAAAAGGTTGATGTTGAATTAAAAAAATTAATGAAAGACATGTTGGACACTATGTATAAAGCTCCGGGTATTGGTCTTGCAGCAATTCAAATCGGAGTTCCAAAAAGAGTTATTGTCATAGACCTAGTTAAAGATGGTGAGCAAAAGAAACCGATGTATTTTGTTAATCCTGAAATTACATGGAGATCAAAAGATGAGTCTATCTATGAAGAAGGGTGTCTATCTCTTCCAGGTCATTTTGCAGAGATTAAAAGACCAGCATCGTGTCATGTAGATTATTTAGATTATGAGGGAAAATCTCAAAAATTAAAAGCTGAAGGATTGCTTGCAACGTGTATTCAACATGAAATTGATCATTTAAATGGGATTTTATTTATTGATTATTTATCTAAATTAAAAAAATCTTTTATTATCAAAAAACTTATCAAGCTTAAAAAAGAAAAAGAGTCGAACGTTGATAAAGTAGC
>VHCA01000097.1 GCA_016882225.1 Candidatus Pelagibacterales bacterium | reverse complement strand
TATTTGCAATATCCTCCACATGTATTCTTGAAATATATTGATCTTTAAATTTTAAAATATTTAAATCATTTCTTATAATTCTTTCTAAAACATTTGTTTCGTTTGAATAAATTCCAGAAAGTCTGAAAACTCTAACTGGCAAATCATAAAATTTAAATAAATGTAACCATTCATTTTCTGCAATTATTCTATTAATTCCAACTTTGGTATTTGCTAAGAGTCTAGTGTCTTCACTTACATACTTTCCGTAATGATTACCGTAGACACTTGTTGAAGAAAGATAACCAATCCAATTTATGTTTTTTTGTTGACTTAATATTTTCTTAAAATTTTCTAAAACTAAATCTTTATAATTTTTTGGTGGTATAGATATAAGAATATGAGTTGCGTTCTCTAACTCTGATACGATTTTTTTATCATAAGTAAAATTAGAAAAAAAATAGCTTTTAAATTTTATATTTTGAAATTTATGGTCTAATGTCTTTTTTGTATTTGTAGTGATTAATTTAAAATTTTTTTTTTCTAACAATAATTTTTTAACAAAATACTGTGCAACTTGTCCAAATCCAAAACAGAATAGCTTCACAAAATTAACTTGCTTGATCTTTAAGATGAACTTTATTTGTTATTGGATACTTTAATTTATTTAACATCTCTTTTGGACAAATTTGAACGAATCTATCTTTTTCTAAAGGCCATTGTTGAATTATTTTTTTTGCGTGACTTGAATTTGTTTCATCAGCATGTTTTTTTACGAGACTATACAAAAAATTGATCCAATATTCTGTTTCAATATTTTGACTTGCAACTGATGTGGGATTAAGAAAATTTTCAAACACTACCTCTGGATCATAAACAAATGCCATACCTCCAGTCATTCCTGCTGCAAAGTTATCTCCAACTTCTCCTAAAATGACAGCCGTTCCTCCAGTCATATACTCACAACCATTAGTCCCGCACCCCTCAACAACTGCAGCCGCGCCCGAGTTTCTAACTGCAAATCTTTCACCTGCTTGGCCTGCTGCAAAAAGATATCCGGACGTTGCTCCATATAATACTGTATTTCCAATAATAGTATTTTTTTCAGTTTGAAGATTGCTGTTTAAAGACGGCCTTAAAATTATTGTTCCACCTGAAAGACCTTTGCCTACATAATCGTTTGCATCCCCTGTTACATCAATCCTAATACCTTTGCATGCAAAAGCTCCTAAGGATTGTCCAGCTGAGCCTTTAAGTTTTATTGTTATATGATCTTCTTGAAATTTATTATTTTTAAATTCTGTAGTAATTAAAGAAGACAATCTAGTTCCAACTGATCTATGAGTATTCTTAACCGCATAGCTTAACTGTATCTTTTGACCACTTCTTAATAAATTTAAAGAGTCTTTTATTATTTGCTTGTCTAAACTATCTGGAACATCCTTTCTTTCTCTTTTAATACAATATCTTGGATTTTCTCCTGGATCAGCCTGAACTAAAATTGGGTTTAAATCTAAATCATCTAAACTTTCAGAACCACGATTAACTTGTCTTAATAAGTCAGACCTTCCAACAATTTCATTTAATGATTTAAATCCAAGTCCAGCCAAAATTTCTCTAACTTCCTCAGCTATAAATGTGAATAAATTAACAACTTTCTC
>VHCA01000096.1 GCA_016882225.1 Candidatus Pelagibacterales bacterium | reverse complement strand
AATTTAATTACTTTAATTGAATTTTTTTTAAGAAGATTTGTACAACCATTTAGAACCTTGCTCTCAAATCCTTGTGTATCAATTTTTAATATATCAATTTCTTTAATATTATTTTCAGATGTATAATCATCCAGTTTAATAATATCTACATCTCTTGTTTCTAAAGTATAGTTTAAAGGATCAATTTTTGCTCTATCACTTCTTTTCTTTATCCAGGTTGTATTTTGTATAACAGAATTAAAAGAAGAGTGTCCTGAAATAATATTAAAATTAAATTTTTTTTTTTCTTTTTTATCTCCGACCGCAACATTATTTAATATTATACTTTCATTACTTTCATATAAATTTCTAAGTATTTTTACTTCTTCTTCAATAGGTTCAAAACTATGAATAAAACATTTTGGATATATATTTTTAAATATCTTTATACTTTGACCTTTATTTGCTCCTACATCAAAAATTATAGGATTGTAATCTATTATAATTTTAAAAAGATTATCGATATTTACAAATTGTTTTTTTGTTTTTGTAATTATGTATCCAAACCTGGATAAAAAATTATTTACTGTTCTTTTAAATAAATTTTTTAACTTAAATTTATTCTCTTCATCTCTCTCTCTCTCTCTCTCTCTCTCTCATAAATTTTTTTCTATCTTGAATTGAAAAAAGTGGGGCGTTCTGTTGCCGGGTGCCCCATACCCCGCTATTTAATTAATAAAATTAATTAAGCAGCAAGAGCAAACTGTTCGTTTGCATTTATAATTTAGCCCTTTAAGGAGGAACAATTCCTGACGAAAGAAAAGCTTTTAGACATTAGTCAAATCTAGTTCACCCCCATAAGTTGAAAATGGTGGAGGTGCAGGGTACCGCCCCCTGGTCCTCAATGTTTATTACGAATTTCGTTTATCGCCATAGTTGGAAAACCAACATGTATAATATATGACTTGGTTTTCTAAATTTAAAGATTTATTTAATTTTCATGACGTTAACTCCTGAGCAAAAAAAAGAAATAGAGGAGCAAAAATCTCAAAATAATTCTACAAAAAGAGTAACTTCATTAGAACTTGAAAAAGTTTTATACGATTTAATTCCTGTCTTAGATCACGGTTTTATTAGAGTTATCGATTACATGGGAGATGACAGTTCAATTGTTCAAGCTGCTAGAGTCTCATACGGAAAAGGAACTAAAAAAGTTTCAACAGATGAAGGATTAATTAGATATTTAATGAGACATAGGCATTCAACACCCTTTGAGATGTGTGAAATAAAGTATCACATTAAACTTCCAATATTTATAGCGCGTCAGTGGATTAGACACAGAACTGCAAATGTTAATGAATACTCAGCAAGGTATTCAATTTTGGATAAGGAGTTTTATGTTCCTGCAAAAGAACAACTTGCAACTCAATCAGCAAGTAACAGACAAGGAAGAGGAGATGTTTTAGGTGTTAGTCAAGCAAATGAAGTTCTTAAAATTTTAAAAGACGATGCAACAAGAACTTATTCTAATTATGAGATAATGCTTAATGAAAGGTTTGATGGAACAGTTATTGATGAAAAAAAAGATGGTCTTGCAAGAGAACTTGCAAGAATGAATCTAACTCTAAACACCTATACCCAGTGGTACTGGAAGACAGATCTTTTAAATCTTTTAAATTT
>VHCA01000095.1 GCA_016882225.1 Candidatus Pelagibacterales bacterium | reverse complement strand
GGTTCCATCTGAATAGGATATGGAATTTGATCTAATTTGGGAGTCTTTGAAAACTGTGCAGACATTTTTTTATGGTCAGCAATAATATAATCTGGAACTTCTCTTTCTTTACTTTGGGTAGCTGATAAAACGGGAACAGACTGCTTAAAATTATCTTTTATTTCAATCGTATCGTTTTCTGAAACAAGATAACTTGAAATCGTAACTTTTTTTCCATTAACTTTAACTTTTCCATGGCTTACAAGTTGTCTAGCTTGAAATACTGTAAGAGCAAACTTTGCCCTATAAACTACAGCATCTAGTCTTCTTTCTAATAGTCCAACCAGATTTTCTCCTGTATCGCCTTTTTTCTTAAATGCTTTTCTAAAAAAATTTCTAAACTGTCTTTCACTCATATTACCATAATAACCTTTTAGTTTTTGTTTTGCTTTTAACTGAATGCTAAAATCTGATGGCTTTCCTTTTGCGCGTTGTCCGTGTTGTCCAGGACCATATGCTCTGGTGTTATAAGGGCTTTTAGGTCTTCCCCATAAATTTACACCTAGCCTTCTATCAATTTTGTGACGCGCTTTAATTCTTTTTGTCATTTTAAAGTGGCATTCTTATAGTTTCACATCGAATTATAGTCAATGTAAGTTACCTTTATATTTAATTAAAGAACTTACTATTCCAAGCAAAGTTCTTATTTCTTGGCTTGATAAAGAACTTTTTTGAAAAGTATTTTTAATATTTTGTATCATTATCGTCTTTTTTTCTTTAGGCTTTAAAAAACCTATTATCTCAAGTCGTTTTATTAAAAATTTTAAAAAATTATTTAACTCTTTCTTAGATGCTAAACTACTTCGATATAAAGTCTTAGTATTTAAATTTTTTTTATCCAAAGAACTAAATAACTCATATGCAATAATTGCTATTGCATGAGATAAATTTAAAGAAGAAAAATTTTTATTCGTTGTAATATTCATTAAAAAATTAGCATTAACTAAGTCTTCATTACTTAAACCAGATGCTTCCGATCCAAATAATAATCCTATTTTTTTATTATTTTTTAAATTTTTAATAATTATTTTTATAGCCTGCTTTAAACTAAGGTTAATTTTATTAATAGATCTATTTCTTGATGTTGTTCCAAATACAACTTGTAAATCTTTTACAGCTGAATTTACGTCTTTATATATTTTAGAATTATGAACTAAATCTTTAGCTCCAACTGAGGTAGAAATGGCTTTTTTATTAGGCCACTTATCTCTAGGCTTTACTATTCTAAAATTTTCAAATCTAAAATTTTTAATTACTCTTGCGGAAGCTCCAATATTCTCTCCCATCTGAGGTTTAACTAAAATAAAAAAAATATTGCCAAAATTAATCAAGCGTTAGCTGGGGCTTTCTCTTTGAACAATTTATAGTCAATACTATCTAAAAGTGCTCTAAATGATGCTTCAATTATATTTGGTGAAACTCCAATAGTATACCAAATCTCTCCACTACTATCAGAACTTTCAATCAAGACTCTTGTTGTTGCATTAGTTCCAGTATTTAAAATTCTAACCTTATAATCTAATAGTTTTAAATCCTTTAAATAATCTCCATATTTTCCAATTTTAGAAATATTTTTTCTGATAGCACTATCAATAGCATGCACAGGACCATTTCCCGTTCCTTCACAAATAATATC
>VHCA01000094.1 GCA_016882225.1 Candidatus Pelagibacterales bacterium | reverse complement strand
CAAAACTGTCTGAGGATTGGTGGAATGAGAAAGGAAAATTTAAACCTCTTCATGAGTTCAATCCAGTACGACTTAAATACATCATAAGAGAAATAAAAAAACACTTTAAAATTAATCCTGATCAAGATCTTCCTTTTAAAAATTTATCAATCATTGATATTGGCTGCGGCGGTGGCCTTGTAACTGAACCCATGGCAAGACTAGGTGCAAAAATTATAGGAATAGATGCGTCACTTAATAATATTGAAGCTGCAAAATTACATGCAAAAAAAATGGGCCTTAATATTGAATACGCAGTTAATACACCTGAACATATTAATGAAAGTTACAATGTTGTGCTTTGTCTTGAAATAATTGAACATGTAAGTGATGTTTTTTTATTTATTAAATCTTGTGAGAAAATATTAAAAAAAAATGGCTTAATCTTTTTTGCTACACTTAATAGAACACTTAAATCTTTTTTATATGCAATAATTGGTGCTGAATATATTTTAAATTGGCTTCCAATAGGTACTCATAGCTGGAATAAGTTTTTAAAACCTCATGAGGTAATTTCAATAGCTAATAAACTTGGTTTAAATCTTAATGAGCAATCAGGCTTCACTTACTCACTTATTCAGAGAAATTGGAGTGAAAGCAATGATCTAAATATTAATTATATTTTAAGTTTTAAAAAAAATTAGGAATCTTCTTTAGGTATCCAAGGAATAGTTGCAACCTCTATTCCCTCATCAGTTAGTTCTTTAGTTTCTTTTAAAGATGCTGTTCCATAAATACTTCTCTTCTTTTTGTTGTCGTAATGAATTGATCTTACCTCGGATACAAATTTGTCACCAACATACTCAGCATTCTTTTCAACATATTCTCTTAAATCTTTAAGTTTCTTTTTAACATTTGTGTAAAATTCTTTTTTTTGATCATTATCTTTTACAACAGTATTTTTTGACATGGCAACATTTGGGGCCATAAGACTTTTTTTTACATCTTTTGTACTTCCACATGCATAACACGATATAAGATTTTTTTTAGATAACTTGTCGTATTCATTCGAACTTTGAAACCAACTTTCAAACTTTTCACCACAAGAACATTCAAGGTTATACTTAATCATAAATTTTATATAATTATTTTTGATCCGATTTTCAACGATCTAATTTTTATTAAAAAATAATATTACTTTACCGAGTGTAATTCCAAACTTAGATACTGTTGCAATATTCACGAGATAACCATCATCTTGTAAAAACATCCAATCATCAAAGCTGACTTTGTATTTTGAAGTTCCTATCTGAAGATTAAAGTCATATTTCCAATTAAAAGCATTTCCAGATGTCTCACCCGATGCAAGTCCTGCAACGCCGTCTGCAAAACCTGTATATTTGTTGCTACCGGTCTTTTCAAGTTTCCATTCTCTATATTCTTTTGAGCCATCATCATAAATAAAATTTTCTTTCAAAATTAAAAACTTACCATCCCATGTTCCATCAATATCTACTTTAAAACTTTTTTTTACATTTCCAAAACGATCTTCAAATAATCCTCTTGCAACAGTTTTGCCTTTAAAATATTCTTCTAATTTAAGGACTGGTTTATTATTTTGAAACTGCTCTAATTTCATTGTCGAACATCCATTAAGTAAAAATAAAATTAATAGTATTACAGAAAAACTTAAAGTTCTTTT
>VHCA01000093.1 GCA_016882225.1 Candidatus Pelagibacterales bacterium | reverse complement strand
GCTCTTCTCTCAACTGGTGTTGAACCTGTTGGAACACAAACGATAATTCTAGGATTTGCAAAAGCATTTCGCTTATGAACTTTTCTTATAAAATGCTTAATCATCTCTTCAGTCACTATAAAGTCTGCAATAACACCATCTTTCATCGGACGTATTGCTGTAATATTTCCAGGAGTTCTTCCAAGCATTTGTTTTGCTTCATCACCGACCGCCAAAACTTCATTTCTTCCACCTCTAGAAATAACTGCAACTACAGAGGGTTCGTTAAGGACAATTCCTTTTCCTTTTACATAAACAAGTGTGTTAGCTGTTCCAAGGTCGATTGCCATGTCGGTTGAAAAAACACCAAAAATTTTATCAAACATTCTATCTCTCTTCTTTAAGCAGATGCACTAAGGTTGGAACTTGGTGCAGTTCTTTTTCTTTTAATAATTAATTTATTTAAGGCGTTTATATACGCTTTTGCTGAAGCAACAAGAGTATCTGCATCCGATGCTTGCCCTACAGAAATCTTGCCTTTTTCCTCAATTCTTACACTTACTGTTGCCTGTGCATCTGTGCCTTCGGTAATTGCCTGAACTTGAAACAATTGTAATTTTCCATCATGTGGAAATATTTTTGTAATACCTTTAAATATTGCATCAATTGGACCGTCTCCATGAACCTCAACTTCTTTAACTTTATCATAAATTGAAAGTTCAACTTTTGCTTTTTGTGGACCTTTAGTTCCAGCAACGACCTCTAAAGATTTTAAAGAAATTGCATTATTATGCTTCATTACTTCATCATCAACAATTGCGATTATATCTTCATCAAAAATATGTTTTTTTTTATCAGCTAAATTTTTAAAACTTGCAAATGTAACGTTAATAATTTCATCGGTTAAATTTGAGTATCCAAGCTCAACTAATTTATCTCTAAAAGCGTTTCGTCCTGAGTGCTTTCCCATAACCAATGTTGATTTAATTACACCAACACTTTCTGGTGTCATAATTTCATACGTTTCTTTATTTTTAATCATTCCGTCTTGATGAATTCCTGACTCGTGTGCAAAAGCATTTTTTCCAACAATTGCTTTATTGTATTGAATTGGAAAACCTGTAACGCTTGATACAAGTTTTGAACAAGAGCTTATTTTTTTTGAATTAATGTTTGTAGAGTATGGCATCAAATCGTTTCGTGTTTTAATTGCCATCACAATTTCTTCAAGCGCTGCATTTCCAGCTCTTTCACCTATCCCATTAATCGTGCACTCAATTTGCCTTGCTCCTGCTTTTACGCCTGCAAGTGAATTTGCAACTGCAAGACCTAAATCATTATGACAGTGGGTAGACACTACTGCTTTGTCGATATTTGGAACTTTATCAAAAAGAAGTTTAATTGTTTTAAAATACTCATCAGGAATAGTATAGCCAACTGTATCTGGAATATTAATAGTTCTTGCCCCACATTTAATTGCAAGCTCAACTGTTTTACATAAAAAATTAGGTTCAGTTCTTGTTCCATCTTCTGGTGACCACTCAACATCATCTGTAAATTTTCTTGCAGTTGTCACACTTTCTTTTATTAATTCCAAAACCTCTTTTGGAGATTTTTTTAATTTATGCTTCATATGAAGCGGACTTGTAGAAATAAAAGTGTGAATTCTATAGTGCTTTGAAAATTTTAATGCATCTCTACATTTCTCCAAATCACTTTTAACA
>VHCA01000092.1 GCA_016882225.1 Candidatus Pelagibacterales bacterium | reverse complement strand
TTATTTTTAGGAGCATTAGGGCCTACAATTGTTGCTATATTCTTCTTTAATTTAATTTAAACTTTCTTTCGTGATCAGATTTTTAGAAAAATATAATACTCCTTTTTTAGTTATATTTTGTGGATCTATTCTTTTAATGATCTCATTTGGTGTTCGTCATTCTTTTGGAATCTTTTTAGTTCCAATTAGTGAAATTAATAAATGGGGCAGAGAAGTCTTTGCAATATCTATTGCATTTCAAAATTTAATGTGGGGTGTTTGGCAGCCATTTACCGGAAGGGTATCTGACAGGATAGGGGCAGGCTACGTTGTTGTAATTGGCGCAGTTTTATATTCCCTTGGATTGTTTTTGATGGGAACCACATCCACTAAAACAGGATTTCTTCTTGCATCTGGAATTGTTGGTATTGGAATTAGCGGTGTCACCTTTCCAATTCTTGGAGCAATTAGCAGGTCTGTAACACCAGATAAAAGAAGTGTTTCAATTGGAATTGCAATGAGCTGTGCATCGCTTGGACAATTTATTATGCTTCCACTGTCTTTAGTTTTGCTACAAAGTTTTGGAGCTGTTTTGGCATTCAGCATTTTATCTATTGTATCGTTACTTATGCTAGTCCTTGCAATTCCAATGTTTGAAAAAATTAAACCTGTAGAAAATGTTCAGGAATTTTCTTTAAAAGAAATTTTAAAAGAAGCCTTTAGTCACAAAGATTATTGGCTTTTGTGTTTTGGATTTTTTGTTTGTGGTTTTCATATCTTATTTATCATGACGCATGTTCCAGCTTTTTTAATAGATAGAGGCTTAAGTCCTCACTCTGGAACAATTGTTTTAGCATTAATAGGACTTTTTAATATTCTTGGAACTTATTACACCGGATATTTAGGTGGAAAAATTAGAAAACCATTAATTTTGAGTTATATTTATGGTCTTCGAGCCGTTATCATTTTAATTTTTATTTTATTTCCCGTTTCAAATTTAAGTGCTTATGTTTTTGCATCGTTGATGGGTATTTTGTGGCTTAGTACAATTCCACCAACCCAAGGAACAATTATTTCAGTCTTTGGAATTAGAAATATGAGCATGTTGTACGGTATCGCTTTTTTATTTCATCAGGTTGGAGCTTTCCTTGGAGGTTGGCTTGGAGGAAAAGTGTATGATATAACTGGTTCTTACGATCTAGTTTGGTTTATATCAATTGGCCTTGGCTTATTTGGCGCTATTATCAACTACCCTATAAAAGAAGTTTCAATTAAAGTATCAGAGGCAAAAGCTACATGAAAAAAACATCTTACTTAATTTGGTTTTTCTTCTTTATTTTACTTTTAGGAGTTGCCTATTCGTATCAGTCGAAAGGGATGGAGTTATATTTTTTGATTTCTAAGCTTTGCGCTTAATTATTTTTTTTCAATCCAATATAAAAAAGCCATAAATAAAAAGGTTGCAACCATACCAACCACAAAAAGTATTAAACCAGTTGTAAAAGTCATTATATAACTACATAAATTTTAAAACTAGAATTGTCTATGTCTTTATCACAAGGTGAATTAATACAGCTGGTAACACTTTCGTTAGTTTTAATATATTTGCTTTGGTTTTTTTTTAGAGGCAAATAAATAAAAACAAAGTATATAAAAAAAATGGATAAAAAAATTGTAATTAAAAAAAAAGATAACGTTATTTTTGGAATAACTTTTTCAGCAGTTTTTTTAATTATAGCTCTTTGGCCATTACTTGATGGATTAAA
>VHCA01000091.1 GCA_016882225.1 Candidatus Pelagibacterales bacterium | reverse complement strand
TGATTATTTTCTAATGCATCAGGTAAATCCTTAAAAATCTCAACCATTTCATCATTAGATTTAAAATAATGTTCCTCTGAATAGGTAAGCCTACTTTTTTCATCAACGTAAGTTTTTTGTCCAACACAAATATATGCATCATGAGCTTCATATGTTTCTTTTGATAAATAAAATACTTCATGTGTTGCAATTAGGGGTATTTTATTAATACTGCTTTTTTCTATCAAAAAATTTTCAATAGTTTTTTCTCCAATTTCTCCGTGACGTTGTATTTCAAAATACAGATTATCCTTAAAATTATTTTTAAATTCTGTAATTAAATTAGTAAAAAGCTTTTCTTGATTATTTAAGATTAATTCTGAAGCTAAAGTATTTTTTCCACCAAAAAGAATAATTAAGTCTTGTGCATTGCTTAAAAGTTCTTTTAAATTAATCTGAGGAACTTGGTCTTTATTTACTTTTAAATAGGAATTAGAAGATAGATTTATTAAATTTTTATATCCAGTCTCAGATTTAGCTATTAAAGATATTTTTCCTATAATTTCTTGAAAGTTTAAATTTATTTGTGTTCCAATTATTGGATGAACACCAGCCTTTGATACGAGCTCTGAAAATTCCAATGCACCACTTAAATTTAAAGAGTCTGATATACCAATAGCATTAACAGGATTTTTTTTTAAATAATCTGCAAGATCAGCAATTTTAACAGCACCTTCGCATATTGAGTACTGAGTATGTATTTTTATGTGATTAAAAAATACATCTTTTAAATTCATTCAATTCTTTTAACACTAGAATTGCTAATCTCTAGCTGAATATCTGTCATACTTGATAACTCTCTATTATGAGTTGCAAATAAAATTAATCTATTTTTTGATTTTAAAGACTTTAATAAATTGAAAATTTCTAAACTATTATTTTTATCTAGGTTTCCTGTTGGTTCATCCGCCAAAATTAATTCGGGTTCTGTTATAATTGCTCTTGCAATAGCTACTCGTTGTTGTTCGCCACCAGATAATTGATTTGGAAAGTGTTTTATTCTTGCTTCAAGACCAACTTTAATCATCATTGCCTCAGCTTGTTGTAGAGCAAAGCTTTTTTCTTCTTTATTTATTAAAAGTGGAAGAGCAACATTTTCTAGCGCATTTAAATCTGAAATTAAATTATTAAATTGATACACTATCGATATTTTTGTTGCTCTATTTAGATTTTTTTCTGAAAGGGAAAAGCTAGAAATATTTTTGGAATCAAAAAAATAACTTCCACCGTCAAATGTATCTAACATTGCAAGTATATGCAAAAGACTGGATTTTCCCGAACCAGATGGTCCAACTAATGAAATAATACTATTTTTATCTAAGTTTAGGTTTAATCTATCAAATACAATAATTTTTTTACCTGCATCTTCATAAGTTTTTGTTAAATCTTTAATGGTTATAAATGAAACGTTAGTCATATTTTAAACCTTTTACCGGATCTAATTTTGATGCTTTTAGAGCTGGAAATATTGAAGCTATAAAAGTTATTAATATTGAAAAAAAAGAAATAAATAAAATCGATTTAATATCAATTAAGCTAGGTAATTTACTTAAAAAATAAATCTCTGGTGGAAAAATTTTAATATTAAATACATAGCTGATAAACTGCCTTATATTTTCTATATAGTAAGAAAATATAACTCCTAAAAAAACTCCAAAAAAAGTTCCAACAATACCAATTATTGATCCAATTATAAAAAAAATTTTTATAATTGACCCTCTCAACA
>VHCA01000090.1 GCA_016882225.1 Candidatus Pelagibacterales bacterium | reverse complement strand
ATTTGTATCAAAAAAATAGGTACTGAAAAAAAAACTGCTGAATAAAATGAAAGTTTTAAGTACGTTAAAAATGTCTCCTCTAAAGCAGTAAAGATTAATCTTTTTCCTTGGGTTGAACCACTTTCAAGTGCTTTAACATAAGGCTGTAATAAAAAATTGTATATTTGTTCAGCATAAAAATAAGAAAATATAAAAGCGAATACAAAAAATATTAAACTTTTAATTAATCTTGCACGTAATTCAATTAGGTGATCTGAAATACTCGATTGTTGACTTTCATTTTCGCTCATTAACAATTAATTTTTTTTATCTTTATTATCTTTCGCTTCTTTTTTTTTTTCCTCTAATGAATTTTCAACAACCTTGTTCACTTCTTTTTCTGTCTGAACAACTATGTCATCAATATTTTTTTGAAAAGAACTAGCATAGTTTTTGATTGTATTTTTAATTTGTACAAATTTTCGTATAACTACAGGAATATCTTTTGGACCTATTACAATAATTGCAACAATTAAAATTATAAGAATCTCTGACCACCCTATTTGTGGCATTAGACTACTTTTCTGATTTGGAATTAGAGTCTTTTGATTTGTCTTCTTTGCTATCTAAAGTTTCTTCAGAAGACATACCTTTTTTAAACTTTTTAATTCCTTCAGCAACATCTCCCATTAGCTGAGAAATTTTTCCTCTTCCGAAAAAAATTACGACTAACAAAACTATTATAACTATCTGCCAAAAGCCGATTTGCATATTTTTACTATATATTAAAGTCTTTCAAATTCAATAAATTAATTTTGTTTTTCACTTATTGATGAGGTTAGCATGTTGTCAATATTTGAAAATATATTCTCTTTTGAATCTTTATTTAAATCACTTTTTGCAAATTTTTCAGTGCCAAAGATTGACTTATCTATTCTAGCATCAACTAACCCTGCAGATTTTAACTCATCAAGATTAGGTAGGTCAGAAATGTTTTTTAAATTAAAATGACTTAAAAAAATATCAGTAGTTACATACAGAAGTGGTTTTCCAGGTATTTCTTTTCTACCTTGAGGTTTAACCCAGCCAAGTTCAAATAAAATTTCTAAAGTTCCGGAACTAAAAGAAACTCCTCTTATTTCTTCTATCTCTGCACGTGTTACTGGTTGGTGATATGCAATTATAGCCAAAGTTTCAATTGCAGCTCTTGATAGTTTTTTTTGTTCAATAACATGACTCTTTATTTTGTCGGATAGTTTTTCTGAAGTTCTAAAAGACCATTTATTTGAGATTTCATAAAGGTTGATACCTTTAGAAGAATATTCTTCTTGTAAATTTTTTAATATTTTTGAAATATCAATTTTTATTCCAACTTTTTCTTTTATTGTTTCAACATCAAGTGGTTCAGACGCTGCAAATAAAATTGCTTCAACTAGGTTTTTTATTTCTATATCTTTATTTTTCATATTAAACTTTTGCCTTCACTAAAATCGTATCAAATAGTTTTTTTTGATAGATTGATAATTTACCTTCTCTAACCATCTCTAAAGATCCTGCAAACATTCCTGCTAAACCTGACTTTCTTTCAGATATAGACTTCATAAACGAACCTGGAATTAAATCATAAATACTTCTCCAGTCGTTAAGTTCTGAAATAACATTTTTTAAACGTTTAATTGCCTCTTCCATAGTAAACACGGGAAGCTTTGAAATATTCATAACTGCAAAGTTTTGAGTTCTTTGAATATCAGCGTAGGCTCTAATAAGTTCATAAAGAGAAACTTCATATTTTGATGCTGATATTCTTTTTATACCTTCTCTCATTCCTTTTATGAAAATATCTCTACCTAATTGTTTTTTATCAAC
>VHCA01000089.1 GCA_016882225.1 Candidatus Pelagibacterales bacterium | reverse complement strand
AAAATTTTATGTTAATTGATGAAGAAGAAATTACGAAAAAAAAAATTGATGTAAGTAAACTTTCTATTCCTGAAATGGAAGATTTAATCAATATTTATAAGAATAAAATAATAGAACTAGAAAATAAAATAGTTCAAAGAAAAAAGGATATTAGTATCGCTCAAACTTTATTTAAAAAATAAAGTACAAAGATTATTAAAATAAAGTCAAAACTTTAAAAAGTAGAGGAACTAAAATTGAAGTTGCAATTCCATTTAAACCAAGTGCTAGGGCAGAAAATACGCCTGCTGTTTCATTTCTACTCATTGCTCGTGCTGTTCCAATTCCATGACTCGCAAGACCAATTCCAAATCCCCTGGCAGTCATATCTTTAAGTTTTAAAAAATCTAGAGCAAAAGTTCCAAAAGTTGCTCCCATAATTCCTGTAAGAACTGTTATTATTGCGGTAAGTGACGGGATACCTCCAATGATTTCAGAAATTCCCATAGCAATTGGAGCTGTTGCACTTTTTGGAAGCATACTAAAGATAACCTCATTATCTATTTGAAATAATCTGCATAAAATAAATGTAGAAATAATTGCAAATACACTTCCAAAAATTAGTGAAAAAAAGATGCTTGTGCTTTCTTTTTTGACTAACTCAAATTGTTTATAGATTGGAATTGCAAGAGCAACGGTTGCGGGTCCAAGCATAAAGTGAATGAACTGTGCTCCATCAAAGTATCTTTCATAAGATATGTCTAAAAAAACTAAAATTATCGATATTAAAAATATGGATATGGCTACAGGATTAACGAGAGGAAAGAGTTTTGACTTTTTATATAAAAAATCACCGATAAGATAACATCCGATCGTTAGAGTTAACCAAAATAAAGGCTCCGCCTGTAAGTAAACCCAAATTATATATAATTTATCTTTTTCTAGCATCTAATCTCTTATTTAATTTTTCCATTACATAAGCGGTGAAGCCTATGGTTAAAATAGTAGATAAAAAAATTATAAAAATTACATTAATTAAATTTTTTTCAAGAAATGCTAGATGCATCACCACACCAACTCCAATCGGGACAAATAACAGTGATAAATAACTTAAAATATAATTTCCCGTATTTGTAATATCCTCCTTTAGATCTTTAACTTTACCTTTTTTAAAACGTCTTAAATAAATAAGTGTTAATAAAAGAAGTATTAGACCAATAACAGGTCCTGGAATATTAATTTCAAAAAACTTTTTTATTGCTTCTCCAGTTAATTGGAAAATAAAAATTATAAAAATTGCTCTAAGCATAGAGCTATTTTGATCGTAAAAAGTAAGGGAGTAAAAGTGAAATTATATAAACTAAAATTACAATTAATACTGAAACCGTAATACTCTCACTTGTTAGTTGAAAAGAAAATAGTTTTGTATGCAAATACCAGAAAACTATAAAAATAAAAAACCATGCAAAGGGTTTAAGTCTAGATTTTATTTTTTTATTATCATCATTTTTTTTTTCAACCCCCTTAAATGCGTTATGAAACATTATTTTTTTTTCTCTTTTTACCAGATTTATCTTGTCTTTTAATTCGATCTTTTAAAAGCATTAAAACACCAAAAAAAATTAATGCACCACCTATTAAGATTAAAATCGGCACAATACTATCAGGTGTTGGCAATCTATTCATTTTTCATCATCCAACCAGTCTTGCATAAATATTTTATAGCACGCCAAAATTATTATTGGGATTGAAAAAAAAAATCCAATGCTTATGCCTGTTTTCATTCCTAAATATCTCCAAGCCAAAGTTGTAATTAAAATTGTTGGAAATGTTGTAAAAAAAATTAAAATTGGAACTCTATAAATAAATCTTGGTCTGTATACAAAAATA
>VHCA01000088.1 GCA_016882225.1 Candidatus Pelagibacterales bacterium | reverse complement strand
TAGCAAAGGCTACGAGACTGGCTGTAGAAAATTGGGGTTTAGAAATATTTTGCAAAGACTCTGCTTGCTATTCAGACACTTGTACTACTGTGATTGCGCCAAGCGCCATTGACTCTGATCATTTGAGATCAGTTATACTAAATGAATTTAATATTTCTCTTGGTATGGGTTTATCAAGACTAAAAGGTCAAGTTTTTAGAATAGGTCATCTTGGTGACTTAAATGAGGTTAGTCTTCTTGGGGTTCTTGGTGGTATTGAAATGGGACTTTCAAAAACAGGATATAAAATTAAAAAAAGTGGAACTTTAGAAGCAATTAATTTTTTAGCAAAATAATTTTTAATTTCACTAAATACCAGAACCTACAAAAAAAATTTTGCATTTAATATAAATGATATTACTAACTTTAAAGATAATGCTGATTTAAACCTATAGATAGTGATGTTAAATATATCTAGTTACTAAGTTTTTTATTTAAAATTTAGGACGTATTTCAATCTCTACAACAGTTGCTTTTCCCATAACAACGTTAATTGCATGAGGGTAGTCATATCCTGCGCCCTTATTATGATCTACAATTGCACCAATCGGTCCGCCTAAAAACATAAAATTTGCAACCATGCTATTTTTTACTCTTGAGATAGCTTTGGCTATTCCATTTGGGTGTCCATTCTTCTTGCACACGATCTCTAAATCTTGATTAGATCTCTCAATAACCACAAAGTTTGGCGTATTTATTTCCCAGCTACCTTTATCGTTTTTAAGAATGCAATTAGCATTCTCAATAGTTTTATTATCCCTATCTTCTGTAGCTACAGTAATTCTTTGCGATGATTCTCCAAAAACTGACGCACAACCTGATAGGATAAGAAAAAAAAATATATAATAAATTTTTAATTTCATTAAGCGGTTAAGCTTGTAAATGTCTTTTGCATATAAGTAATTTTGTTAATATCAGCATTTCTAACAAGAAGGTTCTCACTTAAGTATCTTTTCCAGTTATTTGCACCCTTCGCACCATGAAATAATCCAACCGTATGTCTCATAACTTGATTAATTTGAGTGCCTTTAGAAGCTTCACCTAAACAGTATGTTGTAATTAAGTTAATTATTTCTTCTCTAGAAAGTATATTGGTATTAAAGAAAATGTCCCTTTCGATATCTGCTAAAAAATAAGGTGAATGATAAATTGATCTTCCAATCATTACCCCATCAACATTTTTTAAATGCTCTTTAATTTGTTCAGTAGTATTAATTCCTCCATTAATAATAATTTCTAGATCTTGGTTCTTATTTTTAATTTCTTTAACAATCTCATAGTTCAGCTTTGGTATTCTAAGATTATCTTTTGGACTTAAACCACTAAGAATTGCTTTTCTTGCATGAAGAATTATTGTTTTAACACCTGTTTTTGCAATAGTTCTTATAAATGTATTTAAATAATCAAATTCTTCCACATTATCAAAACCTATCCTAGTCTTTACTGTAACTGGTAACTTTGTTGAATTAACCATTGCCGCTAGACAATCAGCAACGAGTTGTGGTTCTTTAATCAAACATGCCCCAAATTTATTTTTTTGAACTTTTTTACTTGGGCAACCAAGGTTTAAATTAATTTCATCATAACCATAATCTTCTCCAATTTTAGAACATCTTGCTAACTCGCTAGGAGATGATCCGCCTAGCTGTAACGCAACAGGTTTTTCAAATAAATTAAAATCAAGAATATTTTTTTGCCTTCCCTTTAAAATTGCACCAGTTGCTATCATTTCTGTATAAAGCATCACATTCTTACTTATTAGTCGTAAAAGATATCTCGCATGTCTATCAGTACAATCCATCATTGGAGCAACGCAGACTTTTCTATTAATTTTTGACATAGCTTTTAAGTTGTTCAGATATTGAAATTTTTCCATTTTTAACAAAATT
>VHCA01000087.1 GCA_016882225.1 Candidatus Pelagibacterales bacterium | reverse complement strand
ATCTCATTTAAAAGCCAAATTAAAGAGTTTATAGGGTTTCCTAAAACTACATTGGTATTTCCCTCATACTTTTGACCTGTAGTTTCATTTATTAATGCTGTCTTTATATTTGTTATTTTTTTAAGTGAGTATTTTTTTATCTTTCCAAAGACGAAAGCAACGTTGAGGCCAAAGTCAGAGACCATTCTACCGAGACAATCTATTGTACCTGCCTTTTGCCTAAATCCTACAATTTCAATTGCTGGTGCTATACCAAGGATGAACTTTGAAACGTTGTTTTTTGTAATTTTCTTGTTGTAAAAAAATACCTCATTTTTAATTTTAAATGCAACCTCAAGCTCAGCACCAAGAAGATTTTTTTGAAAAGAAACTTTAGATCCACTTTTGTAGGTTCTTTCATCATACAGGAAAGAAAAGAATGGCTTTTTTACTTTAAGCTTTTTCCACACACTTTTATTTGTAGCTCCAGCCTTAAAGCCAATTGGATCCCACAGTAATTGGCGTTCAGCTTCTCTACAAATGTTTGTTGCAACATTTACATTTCTAATTTTTTTTACTGGAATTTTTGAAATAAATGCATTTCTCTCTCTTGCCCTTGCAAGTTTGATTGCCGTTTCTCTTATAAAAGAATTCATTTTAAATAAATTATTTTCTTAAAATTACAGGTGATTGTTTACCCATAAGCGTATCTGGTACAATGGTGCTGATTTTTGGAAAATAAGTTACAATCATTAAAAATACAAATAAAACTGAAAGCCAAGGAAGAGCAGCTCGAACAACAGATAAAATAGACATTCCTGTAATACCTGAGGTTACAAATAGATTAAGGCCCACAGGCGGTGTTATCATTCCAATCTCCATATTAACCACCATTATGATTCCAAGGTGGATTGGATCTATTCCAAGTTTAATTGCGAGCGGAAAAAATATTGGAGCAAGAATTAGGATTATAGCCGTTGGCTCCATAAAATTTCCAGCAACAAGAAGAATAATATTAACAAAGATTAAAAACATGAGAGGCGTTAAACCGTAGCTCAACATATTTTCTGCAATAATTTGAGGAATTCTCTCTGTTGTTAGCACGTGTGCAAATAAAATTGCATTTGCAATGATAAACATAAGCATCACTGTTGTTTTAGATGCATCAACAAAAACTCTTGGAAGGTCTTTAATTGTGATGTCTTTATAAATCAGGACTGATACTAAAACTGCATAAACTGCAGCAACCGCAGCAGCCTCTGTTGGAGTAAATACTCCTCCGTAAATTCCTCCCATAATTATTGCAATTAATAAAAATCCCCAAATCGCATCTTTTGCACTAATGATTAATTCTTTAAATGAAGCTTTATCCTGTGCAGGAAGATTTTTTATTCTTGCATATACATAAACTGCAACTGAGAGCATCAATCCCAGTATTAATCCAGGCAAAAATCCTGCAAGGAACATTCGTCCAACAGATTGCTCTGTAGTTGCGCAGTAGACAACCATTACAATCGATGGAGGGATTAAAATACCAAGCGTTCCCGCGTTACATAAAACTCCTGCTGCAAAATCTTTTGGATAACCAGCTCTTACCATGCCAGCTATCATAATGGTTCCAACTGCAACAACGGTTGCTGGAGATGACCCTGAAACTGCTGCAAAGAAAGTACATGCAAGAATGGATGCAATTGCAAGCCCGCCTTTGATATGGCCAACACATGCAATTGCAAACCTAATAAGTCTTTTTGCAACTCCTCCGGTTGACATTAAAACACCGCCTAAAATAAAAAAAGGAATTGCCATTAAGGTATAGTGTTCTGACGTTTCAAAAAGTTTAATTGATAATGATGCGAGAGAGTCTTTTCCAAAAAATAAAATCGTTAAAACACTTGCAAATCCAAGGCAAATAGAAATAGGCACTCCTATAAAAAGCAATGCAAAAAGAGCAACAAATAAAAATAGCGTTGTCATTTTGATGTGCTATTTTTTTCTTTGAAGGACTCTATAGCTTCTTTAGCTTCATCTAAGAGATTAAGTCCATATT
>VHCA01000086.1 GCA_016882225.1 Candidatus Pelagibacterales bacterium | reverse complement strand
CTGAAGTTGTAAAAGCTGCAAAAGATTATAACTGTGCTATACGAATTGGAGTTAATGGAGGTTCCATTGAACAGGATTTACTTGAAAAATATAAAGAGCCATGTCCTGAAGCACTTGTTGAAAGTGCTGAGAGAAATATAAAAATTTTGGAGGATTTAGATTTTTTTAATTTTAAAATAAGCGTAAAGGCTTCAGATATTTTTTTAGCAGTTCATGCTTATAGGCAACTTGCTAAAAAATGTGATTATCCTCTTCATTTAGGAATAACTGAAGCAGGAAGCTATTTTTCAGGAACTGTTAAATCTTCTATTGGAATTGGGATGTTATTGTCAGAAGGGATTGGAGATACTATTAGAATATCTTTATCTTCAGATCCAGTAAATGAAGTTAAAGCAGGTCTTGAAATATTAAAAAGTTTACATTTAAAAAGTAGAGGTGTTAAAATTATTTCATGTCCATCATGTGCACGGCAGGGATTTGATGTTATTAAAACTGTTGAAATTTTAGAGCAGAAACTATCTCATATAAAAGAGCCTTTAACCTTGTCTATTATTGGATGTGTTGTAAATGGACCAGGCGAAGCATCGCAAACAGATATAGGTCTTACTGGAGGCGGAAAAGGAAATAATATGATTTACTTATCTGGTCTTCAAAATCACAAAGTTCAAAGTGAAAAAATTATAGATCATATTGTTGAGCTTGTTGAAAAAAAAGCAAACGATATTAGACTTCAATCTCTTTAAATACTTTAATTCATGATACCTATTGAAAAAGTAAAAAATATTATTTTGCGTTTTGAAGAATTAGAAACCATACTTGCAAAACCAGATATTAAAAAAGAAGATTTTGTAAAGTTTAGTAAAGAATATTCAAATCTTAATGAAGTTATAAGCTATGCAAGAAATTATATTAAAACTTTAGATGATCTAGATCAGGCAAAAAAAATTGTTGAAGATAAGTCGGTTGATAAGGACTTATATGATATGGCACAATCTGATATTCAAGAAACTAAGAAAGTATTTGAAGAACTTGAAAAAAAATTAAAAGTTTTTTTACTTCCAAAAGATGAAGCTGATGAAAAAAACGCAATTGTTGAAATTAGAGCAGGAACTGGAGGTCAAGAAGCAGCATTATTTGCAACAGATTTGTTTACTATGTATCAAAAGGTTGCAACTCTAAATGGATGGAAAGTTGAGGTTATAAGCTTATCCTCGAGTGAAGGCGGTGGATATAAAGAAATTATCGCATCTATTGTTGGAAGAAATGTTTTCTCCAAATTAAAATTTGAATCCGGCGTTCATAGAGTTCAGAGAGTTCCAGAGACTGAAACGCAGGGAAGAATTCACACATCCGCAGCAACAGTTGCAGTTTTACCTGAGGCAGAGGAAGTCGATATTAAAATAAATGAAGCAGATTTAAGAATTGATGTTTTTAGATCAAGTGGTCCTGGAGGGCAGTCTGTAAATACAACAGATAGTGCTGTGCGAGTAACTCATATTCCAACAGGCATTGTGGTCTCGCAGCAGGATGAAAAATCTCAACATAAAAATAAAGCAAAGGCACTTAAGATTCTTCGCTCTAAACTTTACGATCTTGAGCGAACAAAAATTGAAAATGAACGAGCCAAGACTAGAAAAAGCCAAATTGGAAGCGGAGATAGATCAGAGCGAATTAGAACATATAATTTTCCACAAGGTAGAGTAACAGACCACAGGATAAATTTAACTTTGTATAAGCTTCCAGATTTTTTATCAGGAGATGCATTTAAAGAAATGTCGGATGCTTTACTGATACAGTTCCAAGAAGAACAACTTGAAAGTCTTATAGGTTAACTCTAATGAGAGTAAGTGAAGCTATTGAATATTGTTATAAAGTTTTAGAAAATAGTAAGATACCAAATGCTAAACTAGACTCTGAAATATTTGTCTCCTCTTTAGTACATTTAGAACGTTCGGAAATACTTTCTAATTTAAATAATAATTTTGAAAATTCTTTAAAAGTTAAGTTAGACGAACTTATTGTGAGAAGGATTAAAAGAGAACCAGTTTCCT
>VHCA01000085.1 GCA_016882225.1 Candidatus Pelagibacterales bacterium | reverse complement strand
CCAAGTTCTCCTAAGCCCAAAACTCCAACAGATAAATTTCTTGGCTCAATATAATCTTCTTGTTTCCAAATTTTTTTATCTTGATAACTTTTATAAATATACATTTTACGGTGCAGATAAAGCACCCAGGCAAGAACAGCTTCTGCCATAGTTCGTTGCATTTCAGGGTCTTTTAATTTTACAATTTTAATTTTTGTATTTCTTAAATTTCTAACTAAATCCTCAATGCCAACCCAAATACTTTGCACCCAACGTAGGTTTTGAAGTTTTAATAAATGTTTTGGATTAGGATTTGCTACAATTGCAACTTTTACTTTTTTATAATCTTGAGGTTTTAATTTTTCAAATTGAACTATTGTATTTCCTTTTATTTTTTTTTTAAAAACAGTAACCCACTTTTTTTTCTCAAGATTTGTAAGATAAGATGATACAAAAGGAATGATAAGTTTCATAAATATTTAATAAAATAAAACTAGATAATTGACATCAAAACAACATAAATTAAATCTAAAAAAATTATAATGTTAAAGTATTTTACTAGAAGAGAATTTATCAAGACTTTTAAAGAAAAAATTTCTTTTTTATTTCTGTTTCTTTTAACAAGTTGTGCAGTAACGCAAACAGAGAGAAAACCGACAGATAGACAGCGACAAGATAGTGTTTTAACTTTTCCAGAAACTAAAGACGAAAATTTTCAAAGACCTTACCATCATTTGCCTGATGGTACTTTTAGAAATCCAGAGGGAAGTATTGAAAGAACAGATCTTGATTTTCCGTGGATGACCTTCTGGAGAGAAAGAATGGCGGTTAAATTTGAAATACCAAAAAATCATGTTGTTCCAAAAGATGAGGTGTTAAAAAACCTTCAAGCTCTTGAAAATAGCAATACTATAACCTGGATTGGCCACTGTACTTTTTTAATAAAAATTGATGGCAAAACCATAATCACTGATCCATTTTTTTCAAAGAATGCTGGACCACTTGCTCTTGGACCAAGACGTTTTATAGATCCTGCAATTCCGCTGGATAAATTGCCTAAAACAGATTTTCTTTTATTAACCCATAATCACTATGATCACCTCGATGACGCTGCTACTAAAAACTATCCTCACAAAAAAACAAAGGTAATAACTTCGCTTAATAACGGAAGTTTTTACAAAAATTATCGCTTTCGAGATGTTCAAGAAATGGATTGGTATCAAACAAGCGAATTTGAAAATTTAAAAATTACTTTTCTTCCAGCTGTACATTGGTCAAAGAGAGAACTTTTTGACAGAAACCGAACACTGTGGGGAAGTTTTTTAATAGAGAATAATCGAAAAAAAATACTTTTTTGCTGTGATACTGCAGTTGGTGATATTTATAAAAAACTTGGAAGAGAATATGGTCCATTTGATATCGTATTTATTAATATAGGGGCCTATGAGCCTCAGCACATCATGAAGTATGGACACTGTTCACCTGAAGAGGCAATTGAGGTTGCAAGACAACTTCGAGCTAGAAAAATTATTGGAATGCATTGGGGTACAGTTGTTTTATCTCTTGAGGATCCATTTGATGTTCCAAATAGATTTTTACAAAATGCCAATAACTTTGGTTACAAAGAAAGTGACCTAGTATTGTTTAAAATTGGTGAGACAAAACTTTTAGAAGACATATTAAAATCTTAATAGTAATTTCAATTCTTGAAGATGGTTAATCAAGAACTAAAGAATTTTTTTTCCCTAAATTTTAATAATCTTGCAACATTTCTTAAATCAAACCTTAACTTAGAAAATAACAAAGCTTCAATGCGAGCAAGACAGCTTTGGAACTTTGTATATAAAAAAGGCTATCTTAATATTGATTCATTTTTAAATATTTCAGAAATAGATAAAAAAGAAATTCAAAATCTAATTTCATTTGAATTACCAAAAATTTCTAAAACACAGCATTCAAAAGATGGAACTATAAAATGGCTTATAGAATTATTCGATAAAAATCTTGTTGAATGTGTTTTCATACCGGAACAAAATAGAGGGACACTTTGTATTTCATCACAAGTTGGTTGCACACTTAATTGTA
>VHCA01000084.1 GCA_016882225.1 Candidatus Pelagibacterales bacterium | reverse complement strand
ATCAGGTCATCTGGGGGGTTTCGCTTGAGGTAAAAGAGGGCGAAATGGTTGCATTACTTGGCCCTAATGGATCAGGTAAAAGCACAGTTTTAAACACTACAAGCGGTTTAGTTAAAATAAAATCTGGTGATATTAGCTTTAATAATAGCAGTATAAAAAATTTAAAGACTTTTGAGCGAGTTGGAAGAGGAATATCCCATGTACTTGAAAGAAGACGAGTATTTCCGCATTTAACAGTTTTTCAAAACTTATCCCTTGGTGCATATCATCCAAAAGCAAAATTAGAAAAAGATAAAAATTTAGAGGAGATTTTTATTTTTTTTCCAAAATTAAAAGACAGATTAGATCAACTAGCAAGTACCATGTCCGGAGGTGAACAGCAGATGCTAGCGATAGCAAGGGGGCTTATGGGAATGCCAAAGCTTTTAATGGTGGATGAACCTTTTTTAGGATTAGCACCACTTGTAATTGAGGATTTAAAAAAGATTTTTAAAAAAATTTTATCAAAAGGAATTGCAATACTATTTGTTGAACAAAATGTAAGATTAGCGTTAAGCATGTCTGATAGAGGGTATGTACTTGAAAGTGGAAGATTAGTTATTGATGGTGAAGCAAAAGAATTAATAAATAGTTCAAAAGTTAGAAGCGTATTTTTAGGTTCTTAATTAATTGCTGCAAGCTCACTATTTAATTTATCAGTTATAAGCATACATCCAGGTTTGTGAGTGATGCAAAAATCTGGTTTACATTTTTCAACGACAGACTGCGGTGTCACTCCACAAGCCCAAAACACTGGAACATCACTATTTTTAATTTGTTTTGGAGGATCACCATACTCAGGCTTCATAATATCTTTTATTCCAATTTGTGCAGGATCACCAAAATGAACAGGAGCACCATGAACCGCTGGAAACCTAGATGAGATTTGAATTGCTTTAATTGTATTTTCGACACTTAAAGGTCTCATTGAGACAACTAATTTTCCTGAAAACTGTCCAGCAGGAATACAGTCGACATTTGTTTTATACATCGGAACTGTTGTGTTATTTTTTATATGTTGCATTTCAATTCCAGCTTCAATTAAAGGAAGCTCAAAGGACATGGAGCAACCAAGGATAAATACAACAAGATCATCATTCCAATATTTTAAAATATCTTTTGGCTCATCAACAATAGATCCCTTATTCCAAACTCTATATCGCGGAACATCTGTTCTTATATCGATATCACCAAGATCTTTTAAAAATGGATCTCCTTTTGATCCAAATCCAATTAAAGGACAGGGTTTAGGATTTTTTTGACAAAAGGATGCAAAGTCTAAAGCATATGTACTTGGAAGAATACAAACGTTTCCTTGTACATACTTTCCAGCAATACCTGCGGTTTGTAGATCGTACTTTCCGCTTCGAATAATTTTTCTTGCTTCAGACGGGTTCGTAATATTTAACATTTTTTTAATTTTAGATGAAAAGACTTCAGAATAAAAGTGCAATTGTAACAGCAGCAGGTCAAGGAATTGGAAGAGCAATTGCCGTAGAGTTTTTTAAAGAAGGTGCAAATGTTATTGCAACAGATATTAACAGAGATGGTAAACTTGAACTTTTACAAAAAGAATTTCCAGGAATTAAAGTACACACATTAGACTCAACGAGTAAAGAAGCCATTACTTATTTTTCTAAAAGTATTAAAGATGTGGATATACTCGTAAACTGCGTTGGCTTCGTTCATAACGGAACTATTCTAGACTGTAATGAAAAAGATTTCGATTTTTCATTTAATGTAAATGTAAAGTCTATGTATCTTATGATTAAGGAGATACTCCCTTTAATGGTAAAGAAGAAAAAAGGAGTTATCATTAACATGTCATCAGTTGTATCAAGTGTTAAAGGTGTAAAAGACCGCTTTGTTTATGGATCTACTAAAGCTGCGGTCATAGGCCTTACTAAATCTTTATCCATAGATTTTCTAAAGGATAATATTAGGTGTTTTGCAATAGCACCTGGCACTATTCATACACCTTCTTGGGAAGATAGAGTTAATGCATCTAAAGATCCTAAAAAAGCAAAAGAGGATTTCATACA
>VHCA01000083.1 GCA_016882225.1 Candidatus Pelagibacterales bacterium | reverse complement strand
GGAGTAAGTTCTTATTCTCCAAAAATATATTATTCAAAACTCAAATATTTTATTGATCAAGGTTTTAAATTTAATCATGTAGTTTTTTATATCGATGTGTCAGATCTTATTGATGACATGAATTCTTATGTATTGCTACCAGATAAAAAAGTAAGAGATAAAAAATGGAATAAAAGAATTGAGTGGTATATCAATGCAAAGTTTCCATTGCTTGATCAACTAATATTTCAATTCACAAAAAGTAATCGTTTTAGAGTAGGTGAAACTCTCTTCACTCCAATACCTATCTATACAGATCCATCGAAAATATCAGATAAAAATGTTTTTGAGATTTATGAAAAAATGAATTTACGATCTGCCTGGACTTATTCTAAAACTACTAATATCAAGGGGTATGACTACGGAATTGACAGAGGAATTGAAGAACAGCTAAGGTTAATGGATGAAATCTTTCAATATTTAGATGAACGTAAAATAAAAATGTCAATTGCAGTATATCCTTGGCCTCAAACTATACTGAATGATGTTGCGTATAATAGACATGTTAAAATATGGGAAAAATTTTGTAAAAAAAGATGTAGGAACTTTATTAATCACTATCCATTATTTATGGATGACAAAAATGTTCTTGAAGCAAAAAAAAATATTATTCGAAAATATTATCAACTTGGAGACATTCACTTTAATATTGAGGGACACAAAATTATCGCAGCAGATTTCCTAAACAAATTCAAATTCTAGTATACAATTCAAGGTTTCTGAGCCTATAAAACTACATTTAAATATGTTATAGTTAGTCTTGTAAGATTTATTTTATTTATACTTATCAAATTTAACTAATTTTTTTTCACAAAATGTAACCTGACGTCTGTAATAACTTAAACAGATCCAGCATTATCAAATGATTATTAACAAATTAAACAACGGGGCTAGGAACATAAAAGAGAAAAGTTTAACTCTTATAGTTATTTCAACCCTTGGAGTTGTTTTTGGAGATATAGGGACTTCTCCACTTTACGCGTTAAAACTATCTGTTGAAGCTACCAAATCTGTTGGAGCTGGTTTTGCTGTTGCAGTTTATGGTGCATTATCGCTTATCACATGGGCTCTGATTGTTGTTGTAGGTATAAAATATTTAATAATTATAATGAGAGCAGACAATCATGGCGAGGGTGGTGTATTTGCACTTACCGCTCTTCTTCAAAGAAAAATTGGTAAAGGTCCAATAGTTATGATCCTTGGACTTATTGGAGCGTCATTATTTTTTGGAGATGCTTTAATCACTCCTGCCATCTCAGTCATTTCTGCAGTTGAGGGATTAAAAGTTCTTAATCCTGCATTTCAAAATTACATAGTCATCATATCATTAGCCTTAATATCTATTCTTTTTGCAGTTGAAAGATTTGGAACTAGTAAGATTGGAGCAGTTTTTGGTCCAATCATGCTTGTATGGTTTTTAACTATTGGAGCACTTGGACTAATGGAATTAATTCAAAAACCGATAGTTCTAAAATCTCTTAATCCAAAATATGCGTATAAATTTTTGTCAGAAAATATTGGAATTAGTGTTCTTATTCTTGGAGCAGTAGTTCTTGCAATAACAGGGGCTGAGGCCTTGTATTCTGATATGGGTCATTATGGAAAAAAACCAATTCGTATTTCTTGGTTCTCAGTGGTTTTTCCTTGTCTTCTTTTAAATTACTATGGACAAGGAGCATTACTATTAAGCGATCCAAAAACAATCGATAATCCATTTTTTAGACTTGCGCCGGATTGGGGTTTAATACCTCTTATTATACTTGCAACAATTGCAACCATCATAGCATCGCAAGCTGTAATCTCTGGAGTTTTTTCAATAACATCACAAGCTGTTCAGCTTGGTTATATTCCAAGATTAAGAGTAAGACACACAAGTGATGAGTTCGGAGAAGTATATTTATCAAAGATTAATATTGCCTTGTTTATAGGAGTGGCATTTTTAATAATAACTTTCAAAAGCACTGAAAATTTAGCAGGCGCCTATGGAATTAGTGTAACTGGTGCAATGCTTGTAGATACAATTCTTGCAACATATCTTCTAATCAA
>VHCA01000082.1 GCA_016882225.1 Candidatus Pelagibacterales bacterium | reverse complement strand
ATAAACTGCCTTATATTTTCTATATAGTAAGAAAATATAACTCCTAAAAAAACTCCAAAAAAAGTTCCAACAATACCAATTATTGATCCAATTATAAAAAAAATTTTTATAATTGACCCTCTCAACATGCCGAGACTATTAAATATAGCTATATCTCTAGTTTTATTTTTTACTAAAATAGTTAGACCAGTAATAATATTAAAAGCGGCAACTAAAATAATTAAAGTTAAAATAATAAACATTACGTTTCTTTCCACAATTAAAGCATCAAAAAAAGTTTTGTTATTTTCAATCCATGTAGAAAAAAATAAATTTTTAAATTCACTATTCAATTTATTTTTAATTAAAGTGACTGACTGTGGTTCTTTAAGTTGTATGTTTATTGATATTTTATTTTTTTGGTTTTTTGCAAATTCTAAAGCATCCTCAAAAGTTAAAAAAATATAATTTGCATCAAATTCATGTATTCCGCTTTGGAAAGATGAAACAATATTATAATTAAAACTTTTTGGGATATTTCCAAATGGTGTTGTAGTGGTGGTGGGTGATAAAATATTAATCTTTTCTTTACTATTTAAATTTAGTCTATTTGCAATAGCACTACCAACAATTGCTGAGCCTTTTTTAAAATCACTTAATGTATTTTTATTTTTTACAAAGTCTTCATTAGCAAGATCTTGTTTTTCTATACCTATTATAACAACGCCAAAAGTATTTTTACCATCAGATATCAATCCTTGTGAATTTACAATTTTTTTTACATTTTTTATTTGAAATTTTTCTTTTTCAAGAAACTTTTTAATTGCATTTAAATCAAGATCATTTTCATTTGTATATGAATACACTGATATATGAGGATTAAATTTTAGTATTTTTTCAAATAATTCAACTCTAAAACCATTCATTACACTCATAACAATAATTAGGGTTGCTACACCTAAAGCAATTCCAAGAAATGCAAAAAAGGAAATAAATTTTAAAAAACTTTCCTTTTTTTTTGAAAATAAATATCTTTTAATTATTAAAAATTCAGATGATGATACCAATGTATTATTTTTTATTTAATTTTTGCAAAACTTCCTGAAATGAACAAAATTCAGTTTTGCCATTAACTTCTTTAAACTCAAACTTATCTTCAGATGTCTTATTTCCAATTATTAGTTGATAAGGTACACCTATTAAATCAAAATTCTTAAATTTTGATGATGGACTGTCATTGGTATCATCCATAATCACATCAAAACCTTTTTTTTGTAATTCAGAATACATTTTTTCAGCCATCTCTATTGGTTTTGAGTCATTTTTAGAGTTTAAAGGTATAACCGCAATATCAAAAGGACTTACTTCTTTTGGCCATTTCATAATTCCATTTTGGCATTTTGCCTCAATAATAGCTGCTACAAGTCGAGAAACACCTATTCCGTAACTACCCATTTCAAGAGTGGTATTTTTTCCATCTTTGTTAAGAACATTTGCTTTCATAGGTTTTGAATATTTATCTCCAAAATAAAATATATGACCAACCTCAATACCTTTTGTTATAATTTGGTTTTCTTTTTTAACAATTTTATCAAATTCTAATTTTGAAAACTTTTCATCAGTTGCACTATAAAATTTTGAATAATCTGAAACTAATTTTGATATTGAATCATGGTTATTCTCGTAAGTATTAATATCTATATTTAAAATATTCTTATCTAAATAAACTTGGCTTTCACCAGTCTCAGCTAAAATTATAAATTCATGTGAAGCATCACCTCCTATTGGTCCTGAACTAGCTTTTAGTGGCAAAGCTTTAAGTTCCATTCTGTGAAAAGTTCTTAAATATGCAAAAAACATTTTATTATAAGATTTGATCGCATCCTCTTTAGATAAGTCAAATGAGTAGGCATCTTTCATTAAAAATTCTCTACAACGCATAACACCAAACCTTGGTCTAATTTCATCCCTGAATTTCCATTGAATATGATATAAAATTAATGGAACAGACTTATAAGACTTAATATTATCTCTAAAAATTTCTGTAATTAATTCTTCATTGGTTGGTCCATATAGAAGATCTTTACCTTGCCTATCTTTTATGCGAAGCATTTCCTCTCCGTAATCATTATATCTTCCACTTTCTTTCCAAATTTCTGCAGATTGTATTGTTGGCATTAACATTTCTTGTGCATCAATATTATTTTGTTCTTCT
>VHCA01000081.1 GCA_016882225.1 Candidatus Pelagibacterales bacterium | reverse complement strand
AAGAAATTTTTTCAGTACTTCCGATTAAAACAGGGGTTCCAAGTCCATTATTTTTAAAATCTATCGCAGCTCGAAGCATAGACTCTTCTTCTCCTTCTGCAAAAATAACTCTTTTAGGTTTTTTTCTAATTTGGTCGAATATATTTTGAAGAAAACCAAAAGATGGATCTAATCTTGCAGATAAGCTATCTTTGTAACTTGCAAAATTTTCAATTTTTTTTCTAGCAACTCCACTTTTAATAGCAGCCTCTGCAACAGCAGCAGATACATTTCTAATTAGTCTTGGATCAAAAGGCGATGGAATTATATAATTTTTTCCAAATTTTGGTCTTGAACCACCATATGCTGAAACAACCTCATCAGGAACATCCTCTTTTGCAAGGTCTGCAATTGCTTTTGCTGCAGCAATTTTCATTTCATTATTAATAATTTTAGCTCTACAATCTAAAGCTCCTCTAAAAATATATGGAAAACCTAAAACGTTATTAACTTGATTTGGATAGTCTGATCTTCCTGTTGCAACTATTGCATCAGATCTTACCTCTTCAACATCTTCAGGTAAAATTTCAGGGTCAGGATTTGCGCACGCAAATATAATTGGATTTTTTGCCATAGATTTTACCATGTTTTTAGTGACCGTATTTTTTGCAGATAAACCTAAAAATACATCCGCACCTTTCATGCATTCTTCAAGTGTTCTTAGTTTTGTATTTACGGCATGTGCGGACTTAAATTGATCTACTTTCTGTCTTCCTTTGTAGATTACACCTTCGCGGTCTAGCATAATAACGTTTTCATCTTGAAGACCCATAGACTTAAGTAATTCAATACATGCAATTCCAGCAGCACCAGCACCGTTTGCAACCATTTTTATTTTTTTTATTGGTTTATTCACAATTTCAAGTGCATTTAAAATTCCAGCAACAGTAATAATTGCTGTTCCATGCTGGTCATCGTGAAATACTGGAATTTGTAATCTATTTTTTAATTCTTGTTCTATTATAAAACAGTCAGGAGCAGCTATATCCTCAAGATTAATTCCACCAAAGCTGTCTCCAATTTTTTCAATACAATTTATAATTTCATTTGGATCCTTAGAATTTACTTCTATGTCGATGGAGTCGATATCAGCAAATCTTTTAAATAATACAGATTTACCTTCCATTACAGGTTTAGATGCGAGTGATCCTAAATTACCAAGGCCTAAAATTGCAGATCCATTAGAAATCACAGCAACTAAGTTCCCTTTACTAGTGTAGTCGTAAGCTTTACTTGGGTCTTTTGCTATTTCTTCAACCGGAACTGCAACACCAGGCGAGTATGCAAGGGATAAATCTTTTTGGGTAGCCATGGACTTACTTGAAATTATTTCAATTTTTCCAGGCTTACCCTGACTATGATAATCTAATGCTTCTTTATTGGTAAATTTCTCCATAATTTAATTTTTAAGCAACCAAAACTATTAGATTTGAGTTTTAATTCGTTAAGGATTTTAATAATTAAAACAAAGTTAAAAACAAATTTCAAATGAATCTTTTCAAAAAAGTATCTTCTTTTGGTATTTCAACACTAATTAGTAGAATACTTGGTTATCTTAGAGATATTCTTTTTGCATTTTATCTTGGGGCCTCTCAAGTTTCAGATGCTCTGTTTGTTGCATTTAGAATACCAAATACTTTTAGGTCACTATTTTTAGAAGGTTCCTTTAATTCGGCCTTTGTACCCATTTATAAAAAACAGAAAGAAAAAAAAAAATTTGCAAATAATATTTTTAATATTTTAGTTATTTTTTTATTATTAATAATATTTCTAATTGAAATTTTTACTACACAATTTTTGTATATTATTGCACCCGGATTTTCTCAAGATGAAGAAAAATTTAAATTATTGATTGAACTTAGTAGAATAACTTTTCCATTTTTATTATTTATCTCTCTTGCATCTTTTTTCTCAGCAATATTAAATTCCCATGAGAAATTTTTTATTCCGGCATCTGCACCTATAATTTTAAATTTAATTTTAATTATTTCTTTAATTCTTTTTCACTCAAGTGCAACTGAAGTTGCTTATGCATCTGCAATTTCACTAACTTTTGCAGGAATAATTCAGTCAATTTTTTTACTATATTTTGCAAGAAAATATTTTACACCAATTATTAAATTTACCTTTAAATTCACTTTTCAGATAAAATTATTTTTTTTGAGATTATTTCCAAGTGTGTTTGCATC
>VHCA01000080.1 GCA_016882225.1 Candidatus Pelagibacterales bacterium | reverse complement strand
GCCTTCTATAAAGTGATTCCATATTTTTAATTTCATGAACACGTTCATATTTTATGATTTTATCTAAAATATCTGGATCAGTATTTTTCTGAACTCTTATGAGCTTTAAAAAACCAGGATTAAACCAAGATCTAAAAAGATGTCTAAAATCATAATCTAAACTTTTTAAAACTTCATGCTTTCGTAAAAAAAATAATAAGTCTTCACGCATATGCACAAGGTATTGAGTACCATTTGGAGCCATATTTAATCTTCTTATAAGCTCCTGTCTTTTTCCTTCTACTGCTTCACTTAAAATTTCTCTATTTTTTTCATTTGGATTTGAGGAAAATTTTCCAGCTATTTCATTGATCACTGAATAGTTAGGCCTATATTTTTTATTAATATCTAAAAAAAAATTTTCTTTTTCTTCTAAAATTAGCCTTTCATAATTAATCCAAAACTCACGTGCAATTGTAATTGCTGATACCACCCCATCTTCTCCAAGTAATTGGTCACATAAATCAATTGTATGGTTAATATTCTCTTTTTTTTTTATTAATAAACTTGAAAAAATTTTTTTTCCTTTGTCTGCAACAAAGGATAAAAAACGCTTTAAGCTTAGCACTTTTATTTTATTACAGTTTGTGGAAGCCAGGTTGCAATTTCAGGAAAAATGCAGAGTAATATTATTTGTAAAATCATTAATAAAACAAATGGAAATGATCCCTTTAGAATTTTATTAATTGAAATATCAGGGGCTATACCTTTGATGACAAACAAGTTAAGTCCAACAGGTGGAGTGATGAGACCAATTTCCATATTAATTGTCATAATAACTCCAAACCATATAGGATCAAAACCTGCGGCTGTAACTATCGGATAAAGAATAGGCGCGGTCATCAATATGATTGCAACAGGTGGTAAAAAACAGCCAACAATCAGTAAAAATATATTTATATACAGCATTAAAACCCATTTATTAGTTGCAATCTCAACCATTTCCTTTGCTAAAGTTTGAGTAATATAAAGATTAGACAAGATAAAACTAAAAAGAAAAGATGCCGCTATAATCAACATCAACATCACACTTTCTTTCATTGACTCCTCAAGGATTGCCCAAATATGCTTAAACTTGTACATTTTATAAATTATTGCAACCAAGATAACACTTACTAGCGCACCAACAGCTGAGGCTTCATTAGGAGTTGCGATCCCACCGTAAAGCACATAAAGAACGCTAACCACTAATAAAAAAAATGGAATTATTTTTGGTAAGATTTCAAATCTCTGTTTCCATGAATATTCTATTACTTTAACTTTTTCTGTGCCCTCTTTATTAATTTTAGAATAAAAAATAGCCCAAATCATGAATAAACATGTAAGCATAATTCCAGGGATGATTCCTGCTATGAATAACTTTCCAATTGATGTTCCCGTTGAAATTCCATAAATTATCATTGTGATACTTGGTGGAATTAAAATGCCTAAAGTACCGCCTGCACAAATTGTCCCTGTTGCAAGTTCTGGGGAATATCCCCTTTGTCTCATTTCAGGAATTCCCATTTTACCAATTGCAGCGCACGTTGCTGGTGACGACCCGCAGAGGGCAGCAAAAATAGAGCAGGCACCAAGATTTGATACAATTAAACCACCCGGAACTTTATTTAACCAACGATCAAGAGCAGAATAAAGATCCTTGCCAGCAGGTGATGCAGCAACAGCAATACCCATAAGTAAAAACATTGGAATAGTTACAATTCCAAAATCTTGTAATCCATTCCAAAACTGTTCTGCTAAAAGAGGTACTCTTCCAAACCCTTCAATAGCTAAAAAAAAAACTGTTGAAACTAAAGCTAAACCAAACGCTATTGGTATACCTGTTGCAAGTACGGCCAAGGTTGCAACAACTATCCACAAAGCTAAAGTTAGAGGTTCCATATATTTTAATTACTTAACTTCATATTTGTAAATTACAGAAAAAATATCTGCTAAATATTGTAGAATTAAAATACCAATTCCAACGGGCAGAAATATATATACTTTCCACAAAGGCAAAGCCCAGATGGTCGGAGTTTTAACATTTTTTACCCAAGAATGTGAAAACAACTGCATGCTGGAATAAAATAAAAAAAATAGAAAAATTAAAGCTAAAATTGCTGCAAATATTGCTAAAATATTTTTACCTTTTTCACTTAAATAGTATGGAATAAGATCAACATTTACATGTCCTTTTTTTAGCAAAACATAAGGAGA
>VHCA01000079.1 GCA_016882225.1 Candidatus Pelagibacterales bacterium | reverse complement strand
AAATCAGATGTTTTGGTAGAAAACTTTAGACCAGGCACACTTGATAAATGGGGGTATTCTTGGAACGTACTACATAAAAAATATCCAAAACTTATTTATGCGTCTGCATCGGGTTTTGGTCAAACCGGACCCCTAAAAAAACTTCCTGCCTATGATATGGTTGTTCAAGGTATGGGTGGGCTAATGAGTGTAACTGGACAACCGGATGGAAAACCAACAAGAGTTGGAACTTCCATTGGAGATATTACTGCAGGTCTTTTTACAGCAATTGGAGTTAACGCCGCTTTATATGATAGAAAAAAAACAGGCAAAGGATGTAAAATTGATGTGTCTATGCTTGATTGTCAAATTGCTATCCTTGAAAATGCAATAGCAAGATATTTTAGTAGTGGTGAAATTCCAAAACCTATGGGATCACGCCATCCATCTATCACACCTTTTGAGGCTTATAAAACAAAAGATAGTTATATAATTATTGCAGCTGGCAACGATAAATTATTTGAAAATTTATGTAATACTCTACAATGTGGAAATCTTTTTAAGGATAGAAGATATATAAATAATAAATTTCGAAATCAACATGCTGATGATCTAAAAAAAATACTTGAAAAGCACTTGATTAAAAAAAAAACTAATGAGTGGTTAAAAATTTTTACAAAAAAAAGTATCCCCTGTGGGCCAATTTATAATATTAAACAAGCTGTCGAAAATCCTCAGATAAAATTTAGAAATATGGTTGTGAGCTCTTATCATAAAAAAATTGGAAAATTTAAAATGGCAGGAAATCCAATAAAGTTCTCTAATTATCAGGACTCTAAAACACGAGGTCTAATACCTGATTTAGATCAGCATAGAGCCAAATTACTTAAAGAGTTTAAAATTTAAAAAACTAAGAGTTTTCTTTTACTTTTTCATCTGAAGCTTCTGCTTCTATGATTTTATCTTCCTCTACATCATCATCTGCATCATCTAAATCTTCTGACGCTTCTACACCTGCTTTTGAGTCTGGAACTTTTCTTGATCGCTTCGATGGTAATATAGGCTGACCAGATTTAGATACTTCACCTTGATATAACTCCTCAAATGCATCACCTTCTGGACTATCGAAATCTTCTTGTTCAACTGCATCATCGGGATGATCTCGCATTCTATCAATTGTTGACTCTTCTAAATCTTTAACTTTGATTTCACCTTCGGCTATTTCTCTTAAAGAAACTACTGTTCTTTTGTCATTATCTTGTGGAACTTTAGCTGCATCGCCAACACCAAGTTGAAGTGTTCTTTCTTTTGCAAGAATAACTAAGTCGTATTGATTATCAATTTTTTCTAAACAGTCTTCAACGGTAACTCTTGCCATAATTTGAATTGACCCTTGTATTCATTAGTCTTAAATAAATCAAGTTTTTAAGGTAATCAAAAAAAATCTAATGAATTAAGAGGGTAATAAAATAATGGCAAAAGCAACTTTTTTAGGCCTAGGAGTGATGGGATATCCTATGGCAAGGCATATAAAAAAAGCAGGACACGATGTTACAGTCTATAACAGAACAACTAGTAAGGCTGAAAAGTGGGCAAAAGAATTCAATGGTAATTTTAAAAAAACTCCAAAAGAAGCATCAGAGGGATCAGAATTTATATTTGCATGTGTTGGAAATGATAATGACTTGAAAGAAGTAACGCTTGGAGAACATGGAGCATTCCATGGTGTTAAAAAGGGTTCAGTTTTTATCGATAACACAACAGCTTCTGCAAAGGTTGCAAGGGAATTATTCAAGGAAGCAAAAAATAGAGGATTTGGATTTCTTGATGCTCCAGTATCAGGAGGTCAAGCAGGTGCAGAAAATGGACAACTTACAGTGATGATTGGTGGAGAACAAAAAGATTTTGATAAGGCTCAAGATGTAATTAAATGTTATAGCAAAAAAATGAAGCTCTTAGGCCCTTCTGGAAGCGGACAGCTTGCTAAAATGGTAAATCAAATTTGTATAGTTGGTTTAGTGCAAGGTCTTTCTGAGGGTATTAGATTTGGTCAAAACGCCGGTCTAAACATGGAAGATGTAATTGAGGTAATCTCAAAGGGTGCTGCACAATCATGGCAAATGGAAAATAGATATAAAACAATGCTTGATAACAAGTTTGACTTTGGTTTTGCTGTTGATTGGATGAGAAAAGATTTAGGGATTGCATTAGATGAAGCAAAGCATAACGGATCTGAATTGCCTATAACTAAAATTATAGATAGTTATTATGGCGAGGTTCAAAAAAAAGGTGGTAAAAGATTTGATACATCAAGTTTAATAACCTTGCTTAAAAAAAATAA
>VHCA01000078.1 GCA_016882225.1 Candidatus Pelagibacterales bacterium | reverse complement strand
TGCAATGTTTGAAGATATGGCAAGAGTTGAAGATTCTCACAGACAACTTTTAATAAGAATGTTTAAAAAAAAATTTGGTGAAGTAATACCGTTAATACGCCGTGAGCATATTTCAGGATTTTATAACCGAAGACCTGTTTGGCTTATAAAAAATTTAAGTCTCGATAGGATTAGATTAGAGTCCGAAATGATGGAGCGTGATGCACATAATTTTTATATGAAAGCAGCAAAAATGACATCCGACGCTGATATACGACAGCTTTTAGGAGACCTTGCTGCTGCAGAAGCTGGCCATGAAACAGCAACTAATAAACTAATGGACAGACATTTATCTGGTGATGCAAAAGAAATTGAAGCAAGAACTGCTAAACGACAATTTATTTTAACTTATGTGCAGCCTGGACTTGCAGGATTAATGGATGGCTCCGTTTCAACACTTGCTCCCATATTTGCAACTGCCTTTGCAACACAAAATACTATGACAACCTTTTTAGTTGGTCTTGCAGCATCGATTGGAGCTGGAATTTCAATGGGATTAACCGAGGCCGTTTCAGATGATGGTGCGATTTCTGGAAGAGGAAGTCCTGTTAAACGAGGACTTGCATGTGGAATAATGACAACGCTTGGTGGTCTTGGTCACGCTCTTCCATATCTAATTCCAAATTTTTGGACAGCAACTACTATTGCAATTGCAATTGTCTTTGTTGAATTATGGGCAATTGTGTGGATACAAAACAAGTATATGGAAACTCCTTTCTTTAGAGCAACACTGCAAGTGGTTATAGGTGGTATGGCAGTACTTGCTGCTGGAATATTAATTGGTGCTGGGTAAATAAACTTTCTAATCACATGAGACGAACAGAAGTACTCTTTGGAGTTTTTTTATTATTTTTATTTTTAATTTCTTTTTTTCTTCCAGAACTAAAGCAAAATCAAAACTACCATAACTTTGCTGATACTAGAGCGTTCTTTGGAATTCCAAATGCCATGGATACATTATCGAATGTCGCTTTTTTGCTGCCACTGTTGTTTTGGATCACAAAAAAAACAACTGAAATTCAACAATTATCCCTTAAAATATCAACGAACATTTTTCTAATTGGAATGCTCTTAACTTCCTTTGGAAGCATATACTATCACCTTAACCCAAATGATGAGACACTAGTCTATGACAGACTTGGTATGTCTGTTGCGTTCACGGGAGTGCTTGGAATGCTTGCTGCATGCAGAGTGTCAAATCCACTGTCATTACTCACTATAATATTCCTTATTATTTTTGCTCCACTTTCTGTGATTGTTTGGAAAATTTCAGGAAATTTAACCTATTACGCAGTACTTCAATTTGGAGGAATTCTTTTAATATTATTCACTTTATTTTTTACAAAGATGAATGAGAATGAACCTAAGTTTATAGCTTTGCTTATATTTTACGGCCTTGCAAAACTTACTGAAGCTTTTGATATTCAAATATTTAATTTAACCTTTGGCATAATATCTGGGCACACCCTAAAACATTTACTGGTTGCATATGGGGTGTATGAATTTATAAAAGTTTTTAAAAATAAAACTTTAAAGACTGTTGATTAGTTTTAATCTTGAGTATCTAAGTTTTTAAAAATAAAAAAAGATATAAAGAAAGATATCTGAATTAGAGAAAAATAATTCCACTCAATTAAGTGTCTTAAATTTCGAATAGTATTTTCAAAAATAATAAAATTTACAAGAAAACCAATAAGACCAGCGATAATTAGAAGGATATTAAAATAAAAAAAAATTGTAACAGCCCTTGTTGAAATGATGACCTGATAATCCTCCTTAATTTTATTGAATACTAAAGAGACCACAAATAAATTTAATACTAAGCTTGTGATATAAAAATAAATTCCAATGCGCCTCATAAATCTCCAAATATCAGATCCTTGCACACCAAGCACTGCAATATAGATTGCAAGAAAAACAACGGTTACAATAGTTAATATTAGAATTGTATGTAAATAATACTTTGAAATTAAAAATTTTTTAAAAATTCCATACACATTTATAAAGTAAGCAGCATAAAGAATTAAAACCAACATCATGACAGGTTTAAAAATATAAACTGCTGGCATATTTCTACCAACAGCACTTATGGAAAAACATCCATCTGTAAAAGGATTGCAGATCCATTTTGGATCATTGTACATCAATATAAAAAGACACGTGATAACGGTTATAGTTGGTATAAACGCTAAAGATAAACTTAATCTTCTAAACAACATTTTATTTATAAGCTTGTAAAATATATTTTGATAAATTTTTTGCAATCACCTTAACACCTTCTGCATTTGGATGTTTT
>VHCA01000077.1 GCA_016882225.1 Candidatus Pelagibacterales bacterium | reverse complement strand
ACTGCAAATGTTAATGAATACTCAGCAAGGTATTCAATTTTGGATAAGGAGTTTTATGTTCCTGCAAAAGAACAACTTGCAACTCAATCTGCAAGTAACCGACAGGGAAGAGGAGATGTTTTAGAGGGCAGTCAAGCAAATGAAGTTCTTAAAATTTTAAAGGACGATGCAACAAGAACATATTCTAATTATGAGATAATGCTTAATGAAAGGTTTGATGGAACAGTTATTGATGAAAAAAAAGATGGCCTTGCAAGAGAACTTGCAAGAATGAATTTAACTTTAAACACCTATACTCAGTGGTACTGGAAGACAGATCTTTTAAATCTTTTAAATTTTTTATTTTTAAGAAGTGATGACCATGCCCAATATGAAATAAGAGTGTATGCAGATAAAATGTTAGAAACTGTAAAAAAATGGGTTCCAATTACTTATGAAGCTTTTATGGATTATAGAGTTGGAGCAGCAGAAATATCATCAAAAGGTATAAAAGTTATTAAAGATTTAATCTCTGGTAAGAAAATAAGTATCGAACAATCTGGTCTTTCAAAAAGAGAGTGGAATGAATTAATGGAAGTTTTAAAGTTAGAGGATAAGAAAATTAATTAACTCTTTTTATTATTTTATCTGCAATACTCATAAAGTTTTTAGAAAAATGATCATCAAATTTTTCAACGTAAGGAACCCCATCATCTGAGGATTTTCTAAGATTTTCATTTATTTCAATATCTCCTAAAAAGTCTATTTGAAATTTTTTTGCCATATCTTTTCCACCATCTTTTCCAAAAATAAAATGATCAGTGTCTTCTAAAGTGAGTTTTGACATATTTTCAATAATACCAAGAATTTTAACATTTATTTTTTTAAACATTTCAATTCCACGTCTTACATCGGCTAAAGCAATTTTTTGAGGAGTTGTAACTATTACGACTCCATTGATATCTATCTCTTGAGAAAAGGTTAGGAGTGCATCGCCCGTTCCTGGAGGCATGTCAATTATTAGAAAATCTAAATCATTCCAAATAACTTTATTAGTAAAAGTTTTAACTGTACTTGCAACCATTGGTCCCCTCCAAATCATTGGAGTATTTTCACTTACTAATAAGCCAATGGATATTAGATCAATATCAAATTTTTTTATGGGGATTAACTTTACACCATCTTCACTTATTGGTTTTTCATCAACTCCCATCATCAGTGGAATTGATGGTCCGTAAACATCTGCATCTAAAATTCCAGTCTTAAAACCAAGTTTTTTTATAGCTATTGCTATGTTTGTAGCGACCGTTGATTTACCAACGCCTCCTTTGGCACTTGAGATTGCTATTATTTTTTTAACTCCATTAATTTTGTTTTTTTTAATTGAAAATCTTGGAGTTATCTCGTCTGTGAGCTTTTGACTTAAATTAACCTCTTTTTTTTGATTTTCTGACATTGTATTTGTCTATGAAATTACTATGTAAACCTATATTAATAGCGCAAATTTAAATATCAAAATGTCAATTACTGATAAAGATAACAGTATTTTAAATAGAGAGTCTCCTTGGGGGGATTCACCAAAAAAAGATAATTCAAATGAGGGAAAAACTCCTAATTTTGAAGATCTTTCGCAAAAGTTTCAAGATAGTATAAAAAATATTTTTGGTGGTGGTAAAAAACTTCAAAGTCCAAAAAGGCCTATTGTTCTTTTTTTAATAGTTTTAGTTGCCTTGTGGTTTTTAAGTGGTTTTTATAGGGTTGGACCAGACGAGCAAGGAATTGTACTTAGATTTGGAAAATATGTAAGCACAACTCAGCCAGGATTAAACTATAGACTGCCTTATCCAATTGAAAGTGTTGAGACGCCTAAGGTTACAAGAGTTAATAGAACTGATGTAGGATTTAGATCCACAAGAGATGGTTTAAGGCAAGGAGCAGTTAGTGAGATAAGAGAAGAGAGCGCAATGCTAACTGGTGATGAAAATATTGTTGATATAAATTTTTCAGTATTTTGGGTAATTAAAGATGCATCTAAATATTTATTCAATATTAAAGATCCAGATGAAACAGTGAAAGCAGTTGCTGAGACAACGATGCGAGAGATTATTGCAAGAAGAAAAATTCAATTAATTTTAACAGCTGCAAGAGTTCAAATTGAGCAAGAAACTCAAAAAATTATGCAGCAAATTTTAGATCTGTATGGTGCAGGTATAGAAATTACACAGGTACAAACTCAACGATCAGACCCGCCAACGCAGGTTATTGACTCTTTTAGAGATGTTCAGGCTGCAAAAGCAGATAAGGAAAGATCACAGAACGAAGCTCAAGCGTATGCAAATGATGTAATTCCAAGAGCAAGAGGAGAAGCTTC
>VHCA01000076.1 GCA_016882225.1 Candidatus Pelagibacterales bacterium | reverse complement strand
GATTTCCAACTGTTGAGACAGAAATAGTATTGAATAATGGATGTAAAGATTTTGCAATTGTTCCATCTGGAGCATCTACTGGAACGTATGAAGCACATGAATTAAGAGATAAAAATAAAAGCTATTTAAATAAAGGTGTTTTAAACGCCGTAAGTAACGTAAATAAGTTTATTAAAAAAGAATTATTAGGTCTTTCAGTTTTAAATCAAAAAAAAATTGATCATCTTCTTCTAGATATTGACAAAACTGAAAACAAAAAAAAATTAGGAGCTAATGCGATATTATCTGTATCCATAGCCGTAGCTAAAACTGCATCTAGGCTAAAAAATATTCCTCTTTATAAATACTTATCAAGCCAAAAAAAATATTACTTACCTTATCCTATGTTAAATATCATTAATGGTGGTGCGCACGCGAACAACTCGCTGCAAATTCAAGAATTTATGATTAGACCAGATGGAGCAAAAAATTTTAGAGAATGTTTAAGGTTTGCATTTTTAGTTATTCAAAATTTAAAAAATGAACTTAAAATTAAAAACCTTAATACAAATTTAGGTGACGAAGGAGGCTTTGCTCCAAGTTTTGAAAATGATGAAAAAGCTTTAGAGGTTATTATTAAGTCTATTAAAAAATCAGGATTAAAAGTTGGTAAAGATGTTAATATTTGTCTTGATGTTGCCTCGAATGAAATTTATTCCAACAATAAATATAAAATAAAACATAATTCAAAATCTTTAAACTCAGACGAAGTAATTAATTATTACAAAAAGCTTTGCGATAAATATCCGATTGTTTCATTGGAGGATCCTTTATTTGAAGATGATTGGTTACAATGGTCAAAACTAAATTCTTTATTAGGTAAAAATGTTCAAATAGTTGGAGACGATCTTTTCGTAACTAATCTAAGGAGACTTAAGCAGGGTATTTTTTATGAATCAGCAAACGCCATTCTAATTAAGCCTAATCAAATAGGTACGTTATCAGAAACACTAGAAGTTATTAGTTTTGCAAAAAAAAATAATATTAAGACCATTATTTCTCACCGTTCTGGTGATACCGAAGATACATTTATATCAGATCTTGCTGTTGCAACATCATCTTCTCAAATTAAAACTGGATCATTAGCAAGATCTGAAAGAGTTGCGAAGTATAATCGATTGATAAGAATTGAAGAAGAACTAGGTACAAATTGTAGAATGAATAAAAACTTATGAGTAATAATATATTATCGCAAGTTTCTAAGAATAAATTTCCAATAATTATATTTTTTATTTCAATATATTTTATATTTAATTTTCTTAGTGGTGATAGAGGATTAATAGAATTTTATAAAAAACAAAAACTTTTAGAGGAATATAAAACCAAAAATCAAAATCTTAAGAAGGAAGTTTATAGTTTAGAAAAAAGAAATGAATTTTTATCAGTTAAAATAAATCAAGATTATCTTGATCAACTGTATCGAGATTATTTTGTAGTAGGAAAAAAAGGTGAAAAAATCTATATTATTCAAAACTCTAAATGAACATCAGGCATCCAGAAAAGATTAACAGACCAGATAATCCGCTTAAAAAGAAACCAAGTTGGATAAGAGTTAAATTAGAAAACTCACAAAGCTACTTAGAGACAAAAAAGATTTTAAATAAAAAAAAATTAAACACGGTTTGTGTAGAAGCATCTTGCCCAAATATTTCTGAATGTTGGAGTAAAAAACATGCAACATTTATGATACTAGGGGATACTTGCACACGGGCATGTAGTTTTTGTAATGTAAAAACTGGAATACCAATCGATGTTGATGACGAAGAACCAGAAAGAATTGCAGTGGCAGTTCAAGAGTTAGATTTATCACATGTTGTTATAACATCTGTTGATAGAGATGATCTTGACGATGGCGGAGCCTCGTACTTTGCAAAAGTAATTTCACAAATTAAAAAGACTTCAAAAAAAACAACTATTGAGGTTTTGACTCCAGATTTTTTAAAAAAAGGCGAGGCTTTTAAAAAAATCATTGATGCAGGTCCAGATGTTTTTAATCATAATTTAGAAACTGTTCCTAGGCTGTATTTAAAAGTTAGACCAGGATCAAGATATTTTCAATCATTAGATCTTTTAGCAAAAGTAAAAAATTATCAAAAAAATATATTTACAAAATCTGGCTTAATGGTTGGTCTTGGAGAGACAAGAGATGAACTTATGCAAGTCATGGATGACCTAAGAGTTGCTGAAGTTGATTTTTTAACAGTCGGTCAATATTTGCAGCCAACAATTAAACACTATCCAGTAGCTGACTATATTACTCCGGATGAATTTAAAGAAATTGAGACTTTGGCTTATTCAAAAGGTTTTTTGCTTGTTTCTTCAAGTCCTATGACAAGATCTTCGTA
>VHCA01000075.1 GCA_016882225.1 Candidatus Pelagibacterales bacterium | reverse complement strand
ATATCACTTGTAATTAATTTTGCAGCATTTGCATCGGTTCTTGCCAATATTACTAAAGGAACATTTAAAACTCTTGATGCGAGTCTTGCAGCTTTTAAATTTCGTATTGCATTTTGTGTAGGTATTAAAACTTTTCCACCCATATGACCGCATTTTTTTTCACTAGCTAGCTGATCTTCAAAGTGAACTCCTGCGGCTCCTGCTTTAATGAAACGTTTAGTTAATTCAAATACGTTAAGCGGTCCACCAAATCCAGCTTCTCCATCTGCAATTATTGGCATATGGTAGTCTGTGCTACTCTTTGGATCCATTTTTCCTTCAAGGATTTCCATATACTGTATCTGGTCTGCACGCGTTAATGCATTGATCATACTTTCAACTAATTTTGGAGCACTATCATATGGATATAGACTTTGATCAGGATACATTTCTCCAGCAGAATTAGCATCTGCCGCAACCTGCCAGCCAGAAAGATAAATTGCTTTTAATCCTGCCTTTGCATGTTGAACTGCATGATTTCCAGAAAGAGCACCTAGAGTATTAATATATTTTTCTGTATTTAAAAGTTTCCAAAGTTTTTTAGACAAATTTTTAGAGACTGTATATTCAACATTGAATGTTCCCCTTAATTTTTCAACATCCTCTTCCGTATAATTTGAAATAATATTTTCTAACTTTTTCTTCTCTAAAATATCTAAAGGCATCTCATCAAGCCTTGGATGAGTTGTTCAGATCATTTTCACCAGAAGAACCCCAGTCTTGATCATCCTCTCTAACGTACACACCATGCTGTTTAAATTGATTTGAGCTTTCCTCATGTTTTTTAAGACCAAGTTTTTCTTCAAGATATTTAACAAAATCAGTTCCAGTCATAATAAACCTGTAAATTAGTTAATAAATTTACAATATTTTCATTTGTAGTAATTTTAAATAAAAATGTTTATTTTACTTGCAAATTTGTAATTATTTTTTATAAAAATAATTTACTATTTGTAAATTTTGTAAATTATATGGCTGACCAAATTGGGTTTAAGATAAAAAGTGCAAGAAGACGGCTAAATATTAGTCAAGCAAACTTGTCAGAAAAAATTGGTATTTCCCCGAGTTATTTAAATCTTATTGAGTCTGGAAAAAGAAAATTAAGCTTAGATGTTCTACTAAAAATTTCAGAAATTTTAAATTTAGACATCAAAGATTTATCCAAGAAGGATAATGTAAATTTAGCATATGATTTACAAGACTTGTTGGGTGATAATCTCTTTGAAGATTTAGATATTACAAATATTGAAGTGAAAGATCTGTCTGAAACGAATCCTTTAATAGCTAAAGCCCTTATAAGACTAGGAGATGTTTATAGAAAAAAGAATAGTGAAACATTTGATAAAGTTGAAGTATTATCAGGTGAAAATTTACAAAATCTTAAAAGTACATTTCCTGGAGAAGTAGTATCAGATTTTTTACAAGAACATCAAAATTATTTTCCGAAATTAGAAGATTTTGCAAGTAGGATATTTGAAAATGTACATAGAGATTTTAGAACACGCTATGTTCTTTTATCTGACTATCTTAAGAAAAAACATAATGTTTCGATTATTGATGTAGTTCCTGAAAAGGATCAAATGTTCTCAAAAAAATATTCTAACGAAAAAAAAATATTATATTTATCAAATTATGTAACTCTTGAGACAAAAAAATTATATTGTGCTGCTCAGATCGCTCAATTTGAGGCTATGAGTATTATAGAGGAATATTTATCAGATTATAACTTCCCATCTGATATTTCGAAAAAACTCACAACTATTTCACTTCTTAACTATACAGCTGCAGCCATTCTAATGCCGTATAAATTATTTTTTGATGAATGTAAAAAATATCGTTACGATATGGAATTACTTCAACATACTTTTGCAGTATCATTTGAACAAGTAGCACATAGGGTGACGTGTTTACAGGATCCTAAAATGAAAGGCATACCATTTCATATGTTAAGAAGTGATATTGCAGGAAATATTTCAAAAAGATTATCTCTATCAGGAATTCAAATTCCTCGTTATGGAGGTGCATGCCCTAGGTGGAATATTTATTCAGCTTTTATGTCTCCAGGAAAGATTCATTCTGCAATATCTAAAATGCCGGATGGAGAAAAATATGTTTGTATTGCAAGAACTGTTGAGAAAGGGATCGGGGGTTATGGAATGTATAAATCTATCTTAAGCATAGGGCTTGGCTGTGAGATTAAATATGCAAAAGATTTTGTATACTCTGATAGTCTTAATTTAAAAGATGAAAATGCTGCAATTCCAATAGGTGTAAATTGTAGAACTTGTCCTAGAATGGAGTGTCAACAAAGAGCCTTCCCTCCAGTAAATAAAGATCTAAGTATAAATCTTAACAAACGTGGAATTTCAGTTTACGTAGGCGATTAATGCTTTCACTTTCAAACGTTTTATCGCGCTCAAAAAGCCCTTATCTTCTTCAACACAAAAATAATCCAGTGCACTGGCAATTATGGGATAGATCCATTTTTGAACTTTCAAAAAAATACAACAAACCGAT
>VHCA01000074.1 GCA_016882225.1 Candidatus Pelagibacterales bacterium | reverse complement strand
AAAGAGATTGAAGTCTAATATCGTTTGCTTTTTTTTCAACAAGCTCAACAATATGATCTATAATTTTTTCACTTTGAACTTTATGATTTTGAAGACCAGATAAGTAAATCATATTATTTCCTTTTCCGCCTCCAGTAAGACCTATATCTGTTTGTGATGCTTCGCCTGGTCCATTTACAACACATCCAATAATAGACAAGGTTAAAGGCTCTTTTATATGAGATAGTTTCTGCTCTAAAATTTCAACAGTTTTAATCACGTCAAATCCCTGCCTTGCACATGATGGACATGAAATAATTTTAACACCTCTACTTTTTAAATGTAAACTTTTTAATATTTCAAGACCTGCTTTAACTTCATTTACCGGATCTGAAGATAAAGATATTCTAATAGTATCTCCAATCCCTTCAGACAATAACATCCCAATTCCAATAGAAGATTTAACAGTTCCTGAAAAATAGCTTCCTGCTTCTGTTATTCCTAAATGAAGGGGATAATCACATTTTTTTGCAAGTTGCCTATAAGCATGAACTGCTAAAAAAATATCTGACGCCTTTACGCTTATTTTAAAATTAAAAAAATCTAAATCCTCCAAAATTTTTATATTTCTCTCAGCACTTTCAACAAGCGCTTCAGGACATGGCTCTTTATATTTTTCAAGTAAATCCTGTTCAATGGAACCTCCATTAACTCCAATTCGTATAGCGCAGTTATAATCCTTCGCAGCTTTTACAACTTCAGCAACACGGTCTTTAGACCCAATATTTCCAGGATTTATTCTAAGACAATGAGCCCCTGCAACTGCAGATTCAATTGCACGCTTATAATGAAAATGAATATCAGCAACCACCGGTATAGTTGAATGCTTAATAATTTCTTTTAAAGCTTTTGTTGAATCTTCATCAGGACAAGAAACTCTTACAATATCAGCTCCTGCCTCTGCGATATCATTAATTTGCTTTATTGTTGCATTCGAGTCAGTGGTTAAAGTATTAGTCATAGACTGAACTGAAATTGGAGCATCACCACCAACTTCAATATTTCCAACTTTAATTTTTCTGCTTTTACGTCTTTTAATCTCTCTAAACGGTCTAATACTTTGCATAAATTTTAATCTAACTTAAACTCAGAATGTAAGGCAACAACTGCTTTTTGCGTATTATCTTCATTAATTAATACTGAAATTTTAATTTCTGAAGTTGATATAATCATAATATTTATATTGTTCTCCGACAAAGATTTAAACATTCTAAATGCAACTCCAGGATGGGTTATCATTCCAGCTCCAATAATTGAAACTTTTGCAACTTTTTCATCAAAAGAAATTTTTTCAAATTTTAGATTTGGTTGCTTATTAAGAAGTTCAATTGATTTTTTTAAATCCTCTCTTTTAATAGTAAATGTAACGTCAGTTTTTTTTTGATCTAAGGATATATTTTGAACAATCATATCCACATTAATATTGTTTTTATATAACGGCTCAAAAATATTTGCTGCAACACCAGGCCTGTCATCAACACCTTCTAAAGTAATTTTTGCATCATCTTTAGAGTAGGCAACTCCTGAGACAACATTTTCATATGAAATTTTTTGATCACTTGTAATTTTTGTACCCTCGTTATTTGTGAAAGTTGATCTCACATAAATATCCACATTGTTCATCATAGCATTTTGAACTGAATAGCTTTGCATTACTTTTGCACCTAAGGATGCCATCTCAAGCATTTCCTCATATGATATCTTTTCAATTTTTTTTGCTTTTGGATTTATTGCAGGATTAGTTGTGTAAACACCATCAACATCTGTATAAATTTCGCAGTAATCTGCACCCAAACATTTTGCAAGTGCAACAGCAGAGGCGTCTGATCCTCCTCTTCCTAAAGTTGATAGTCTCATCTCACTCGTTATACCTTGAAAGCCAGGTATAACCGGAACCTCACCTTCATTCATGTATTTATTTAATCGTTCAGTTTCAATAGAAACTATTCTTGAATTAGAATGGAAGCCTTCGGTGACGATTGGGATTTGCCATGCTTGCCAAGATCTTGATTTAATACCAAGCTTTTTTAGTGCTCCTGAAAACAATGCAGAAGTTGCCTGTTCACCTGATGCAAGTAAAGCGTCATATTCTTGAAGATCAAATTTTTCATCAATCTCTTTTGATTTTTTTACCAAATCATTAGTAACTCCAGCCATTGCAGAGACTACAACTGCAACCTGATGACCTTTTGAAATTTTTTCTTTTATTAACCTCGCAGCATTTGAAATTCTTTCTGTATTTGCAACAGAAGTTCCTCCAAATTTAACTACAATTTTACTCATCTAAAATTTTAGATTTATAAATATCGTTATGTTAGATATTTCGCAAGAAACATCATGAATAATAATTCAAATTACGGAACTGCAGATGAAAAAGAAATACAGAAATTTTCAAAACTGTCTGAGGATTGGTGGAATGAGAAAGGAAAATTTAAACCTCTTCATGAGTTCAATCCAGTACGACTTAAATACATCATAAGAGAAATAAAAAAACACTTTAAAATTAATCCTGATCAAGA
>VHCA01000073.1 GCA_016882225.1 Candidatus Pelagibacterales bacterium | reverse complement strand
ATTGAGCCTCCATGCGTATTAACTTTTTCTGCTTTAAATAAAATAAAATTATTTAATTTAAAAAAATTTTGAAGTGATAGTAGAGACCAGTAATTTACGTGTTCGTGGTAAATATTATCAAAAGTTAGATCTTGAAGTGTATTTAATAAATACTGAACTTCTATAATAATAGTTCCATTATCCTTTACAAGATCTGCAAAACATTCTGTCATTTCCTTTACGCCGTCATTATGAGCGAAGACATTAGATGCAAGGATTAAGTCTGCCTTTTGATTAATTTTTCGAATACTATCTTTATTTAAAAAAGCATTTAAAGTTTTTATTCCTTGCGAGTTAGCTAAATCTGACAAGTTCTTTGCAGGCTCTATTCCAAGGATATTATTAAAACCTTTTGTTTTGAATGGTTTTAAAGCAATTCCATCATTGCTTCCTATATCAATTATAAAAGACTTATCTTTATCTAAACCTAGTTCTTTAATGTATTTTTCAGCTGCTCTTTCAAAGTGTTCAACAAAGCTTTTTCCAGTTGATGACATATAAAGATAATTTGAAAACATTTTTTCAGGTTCAACAACATAGGATAATTGACAGTTATAACAATCTGCACAAAAATTTACCTCTAATGGATAGAGTTCATCTTTTTGATTTTCTGAGTCTAACAAATTATTCGCAAGAGGTTGATAGCCTAAAGAAATAAATCTTTTTAAATTTTGACCACTACACGATCTGCATTGGTATTTGTAATTTTTAATTAAACTGTCTCTTTCTTCTTCCGATACAATCTTATGTGAAATTGTATGAGTAATTCCATAGTTTTCATGTTCTCTTTCTCCACGAACAAGATTTAATAAAACTGAGTCTTTGGTAAAAACCATTGTATGAGCAACATTTGGGCGTGTGACAACTAAATCTCCAGGGTTTATGAGTTTAGTGATTTTTGGTGCATTTTTTTCAAGCAGATCTTGGCAAACGCTTATGTACTGGCCATTTATGAGAAGACACTTCTGCTCTTGAACTGGGTGAAAATGATTTGCTCTTATACTTCCTTTTTTTGACTCAATATAGCCAATAAGATTTATTGGTTCAGATAATTCGTAATTACTAATTTTACCCCTTTGGTCTATAAATTCTTTAGTTCCTCTTTCAACATACTCTATATCTTTTGACTTACTAATGTACGACCACTTTAAAATCATATCTTCTATAGATTTTTCAAGTGAGTAAAGAAATTTAAAACCAGTCTTTAGTAACTTTTTATTTGATAAGCTATACCCTAGATTTGGTATTTCATCAGTTGTTTCGATAACTTCAATTTTATCATTTAATTTTTTACAAATAGTTGCAACCTCCTTAACCGTTACACTGTCCTTTGAAAGATGAAATATATCTTTTGAAATATTAGACTCCTCCATATATTTAAAACACCTTGCGGTATCTATTAATGGAACAAGAGCCTTAAGCTGTTTGCCACCAGCGTAAAGCTTTATTATACCATTTTGAGAAGTAACTTTTGAAAATAGATTTGGCATAATACCAATTCTCATCGTGTCATGAGAAAACCCATAAACCGACGCCAATCTTAGAATTACGTAATTTTTTCCACTTTTAATAAGTTGTTCTTCATTTAAAAATTTTGACTTTGCATAAGCAAGCACAGGAAATGGTTTTTCATTTTCTTCAATTGCATTTTGTAGTTTGTTTAATCCTTCAAATACCACATGAGTTGAAGGAAAAATTATTTTACTTTCTGAATTGGAAAATTTTATTATATTTTCTGTACCTTCCAATGCAACTTGCGTTAATTTTTTATCTTTTAATGGGTCTGACTCACTTTTTACATAAGCAACATCAGTAATTCCTGCCAAATGATGAATAACGTTTGCATCATGAATAGTTCTTTTTAAAAACTCTTTGTCTAAAATATCTCCTTGAAAAAACTCTATATTCCAGTTTCTTAGTTCATTTACTCTCTCAGAAAGAAATCTGTTATCAATTGCAATTATTTTATATTTCCAGCTTATTCCAGAATAAAGCCTACACAGCTCAGTTCCTATGTAACCCAAAGCTCCAGTAATAATAATTTTTTTAGTCAATTTTTTTCTGCTAATTAAAAAGGACTTTTAGAGTATAACATTACATATAAGTCAACAGTATGAGAATATTTGATTGTTTTACTTTTTGTGACGAAAAAATGCTCACAGAGCTAAGGTTAAATATACTTAACAAGTATGTAGATTTTTTTGTAGTGGTAGAGTCAAACTTTTACCACAACGGAAGTCCAAAGAGCTTTAACTTTAATGCTAATGATTTTTTAGATTTTAAAAATAAAATAATTTATATTAAAGTTGATCAAAAGCCTTCTGAATTAAAAAAATATAGAAGCAATGATATCAATCATAGAAATGAGATAGATATTTTTAATTCTCTTCTATTAGATAATTATCAGAGAAATAATATTCTTAAGGGCCTTGATGCTGCTAATTTAGAGGATATTATAATAATTAGTGATTTAGATGAGATTCCTAATTTAGATAAGTTAAATTTTAGTAATTTTAATAAAAAGTTTTTACTTTTTGAACAAGATTTATTTTATTATAAATTTAA
>VHCA01000072.1 GCA_016882225.1 Candidatus Pelagibacterales bacterium | reverse complement strand
TATCGGAATTAGTCATTAAGAAACTTTTTCAGCTATAAATTTTAAAACTACTCCGTTATTACAATAACGCTTTTTTGTAGGTTCAGGACCATCGTCAAATAAATGACCATGATGACCTCCGCATTTTGAGCAGTGATATTCGGTTCGCGGATAGATTAACTTAAAATCAATTTTTGTCCCTACTGCATTCTTATAGGTTTCAAAAAATGAAGGCCATCCTGTACCACTGTCATACTTCATTTTTGAACTAAAAAGTTTGTTATTGCATCCAACACAATAAAAATTACCTTCCCGTTTCTCATTATTTAATGAACTACTAAAAGGCACTTCTGTTCCCTCGTTAATAAGAACGTAATACTGTTGCTCTGTTAAAATTTTTTTCCACTCATCTTTAGTTCTTTTTATTTTTTCTTTTGCAGACAAGTCTTTTTTTAAAATTATGTTGTTAAGTATCAATAGACTAATTAATAATTTTATAAATATTCTTCGATTATTAAAATTCATCGATTTATTATGAATTTAATGCATAACACACATATCCGTTAATAGTTAAACTTATTTGATTTTTAGTCTCTTTTAATATCTATTTCTCACAAAGAATAACTAACAATAACAATAAGGGGTATAATGATTAAAAAACTACTTACTGTTTTTGCAGCTCTTATTTTAAGTATAAGCACTTCGAATGCCCAGTTTATAAATATATTAACAGGCGGGACTTCAGGTGTTTATTACCCGTTAGGTGTAAGTTTGCAAAAAATCTACGGAGATAAAATTAAGGGATCAAAAACTCAGGTACAAGCAACCAAAGCATCTGTTGAAAATTTAAATCTTCTTCAAGAAGGCAAAGGTGAAATTGCTTTTGTACTTGGAGACTCTTTAAAATTTGCATGGGAAGGAAATGAAGATGCAGGATTTAAAGGTAAATTAGATAAACTTAGGGGAATTGCAGCAATTTATCCTAACTACGTTCAGATTGTTGCATCTAAAGGTTCAAACATTAAGTCACTTTCTGATCTTAAGGGAAAAGGATTGTCAGTTGGTGCGCCAAAATCTGGCACAGAACTTAATGCAAGAGCAATCTTATCCGCAGGTGGAATGAGTTATAAAGATCTTGGTAAAACAGAATATTTACCATTCGCAGAGTCTGTCGAGTTGATTAAAAATAGACAACTTGATGCAACTCTTCAGTCGGCTGGTCTTGGAGTTGCTTCTCTTAAAGATTTAGCAAACGCTGTAGATGTAACAGTCGTCTCAGTATCGCCAGATATAGTTAAAAAAATCGGATCACCTTATGTATCAGCAGTAATTCCTGCTAACACATACAAAGGTCAAACGGCAGATGTAAACACAGCTGCAATTGGTAACTTTCTTGTAACACATAAGGATGTACCAGTTGATACAGTTTATCAAATGACTAAATTGGTATTTGAAAGCTTACCAGATTTAGTCGCCGCTCATGCTGCTGCTAAAGATATTGATATAAAAAAAGCAACAACAGGAATGCCTCTCCCTTTGCATCCTGGGGCAGAAAAATACTTTAAAGAAAAAGGCATAATCAAATAAACTAAATTTTTATTTTTAGTTTATGGAAAATAAAATTAACTCGACTGAAGCAAAACCATCAGTCGAGTTAATTGATCCATTAATTGAAAGCTTCCCGACAAGTATTGAAGGTAAAATACTATTTTACATAGCGATCCTATTTTCTAGTTTTCAGGTTTTAACTGCAGCTCATATAATTGACGTTCCAAGTCAGGTTCTTAGAGCAACTCACGTTGGTTTCTTAGGGCTTCTTAGTTTTCCTCTTGTTTTAGCAATTAAAAAAAAGACCTTACCTACAAAAGTAGTTGGCTGGTGTGTAGCTTTAATAAGTGTTGCAATAGCAATTTATCAGTTTGTCGAATATAAACCTTTAATATTAAGGGCTGGTGATCCCTTAATGCGTGATACTGTTTTTGGAGTTTTCGCTCTTGTAGTGGTTTTTGGCGCCTCCTGGGTAATAATGGGAGCGGCACTTCCAATTATATCTGGAGTATTTTTGCTTTATTGTTTGTTTGGAAATTACCTCGCTGGGATTTTTCAACATCGAGGATATGATTTTAGTAGAGTGATTGAACACATGACTTATGGAACAGAGGGTATTTATGGTGTTCCAACATATGTCTCTGCGACTTTTATTTTTTTATTTATTTTGTTTGGATCATTTCTTGAAAGAGCAGGAATGATTAAATTATTTACTGATGTTTCTCTTGGATTTGTTGGTCATACAAAAGGAGGTCCTGCAAAAGTTTCTGTCGTTTCTTCTGGATTGATGGGAACTATATCAGGATCAGGTGTTGCAAATGTTGTAACTACGGGACAATTTACAATTCCATTGATGAAAAAATTTGGATATAGGCCAGCATTTGCTGGCGGTGTTGAGGCAACATCTTCAATGGGAGGTCAGATCATGCCTCCAGTTATGGGTGCGGTTGCATTTATTATGGCCGAAACTCTTGGTATCGAATATTATGAGGTTGTAAAAGCGGCTATAATCCCAGCCTTATTTTATTACTTTTCAGCTTTTTGGATGGTGCACTTAGAGGCATCTAAAAGAAATTTAGTGGGACTTCCTAAAAGTGAACTTCCATCTCCAATTAAAGCTATAAAAGAAAAGT
>VHCA01000071.1 GCA_016882225.1 Candidatus Pelagibacterales bacterium | reverse complement strand
AAAATTTATCTGATCTGCAACCCAATCTATTCCTCTAGAATTAACACCAATTACAAGAATGGTTGATTGTTTTGCCTCTGTAAAAAAATTAGAAAATTTCATTACTTTTACTTTGTTTGAAATTCTAAAATTTAAAATTGGATGTTTTTTTTTATTTTTATTAATTTTATCTATAAACTCATCCTCAAGATGGGTTCCAACAATTGAAGCCTTATGACCAGCATCTATACAAGGATTTGTAAAAGCCGAGCCCATTGCCCCAGCACCTAAAATTAAAATTTTTGCCATTACGTTTAGTATTTTTATCTGCCTAAATAATATTTTCCAATCTTACCATTAGAAAATTCATCATGTAGATAATAAAGTGCCTATTATTTCTTACAGTTTCTAAGAAGCTATTCTCTATAGTGTTGGGTAATCTGTGTAACCTTTGTGATCACCGCCATAAAAGGTTGCTCTATTATAGGGGTTTAAACTTGCATTCGTTTGAATTCGTTTTGGAAGGTCTGGATTTGCAATAAAAATTCTACCGAATGAAATGGCGTCAGCTTTATTGTTTTGAACTGCCTTTCTGGCTTCCTCAACATTGTAGCCCCCTGCAGAAATAAATACTCCTTTAAATTTTTTCCTAAATAATTCTGATGTTGAAGGAGCGTTTGCGTTTATATCATCACCACCTCCTGCGGATGTTGCTCTAGGCTCAATACAATCTAAAAACGCAATTTGTCTTTTATTAAATTCATCAATTACATAACTAAATAATTTAATTGGATCTGAATCTTGCATGTCATTAAAAGTTCCGTAGGGAGAAATTCTAACTCCAACTCTTCCTTTTCCGAAAATGCCTATGACAGCATCTAAAACTTCAAGAGGAAACCGAGCTCTATTTTCAATGGATCCACCATAATTGTCCTCTCTCTTATTTGAACCGTCTTGTAAAAATTCATCAAGCAAATATCCATTTGCCATATGTAACTCAACAAAATCAAAGCCTGCATCTTTTGCATTCTTTGCTCCTTTTTTATAATCCTCAATTATTAAACTAAGTTCTTTTGTTTCAAGTGCTCTTGGAACTAGTATAGGTGTTGGCTTCCAATCAGCAGTGTACGTTCCAGAATTTTTTGCAGCAATTGCTGATGGTGCAACTGGAAGAGCTCCATTCGGCTGGTGACTTGGATGCGAAATTCTACCAACGTGCCAAAGCTGTAAACCTATAATTCCACCTTTATCATGCACGGCTGTAGTAACTTTTTTCCAACCATCAACTTGTTCTTTGCTATGAATTCCTGGAGTTCCTGGGTAACCCTGCCCTTGCTGAGATATTTGTGTGGCTTCTGTTAAAATAAATCCTGCTGTAGCTCTTTGAGCATAATAAGTAGCATTAAGTTCATGAGGAATATTTCCTGGTTGCTTGGACCTCATTCTTGTAAGAGGTGCCATGATAATTCTGTTTGGAATAGTGATATCTCCTACTTTTAAACTATCAAATAAAGTTGCCATTTTTTAAAGAAGTGCCTTTTATATTAATTATATTTTTGATGCAAATTTATTAAAATTTTATTTTTTATTTAATAACCTTATTTAACCACTCGATAACCAAGTCACTTGAAACCTCAGGTGTCATCACGTGATCAGCCACAACGGTTTGATATTTACTTAATGTATGGTTAGGCGTTTTATCAAAAGCATAGTTTTTACCAACTTTAATTTGATCTCTTTCTCCCTCAATATATAAAAAAGGGACAGGTTTTTTAAATTCTCTTGCAGTTTTTTGCATGTGCCCTAGACCATCGGGATTATAGTAAGAGAAAAGAACATCCGCCCTAATTTCGAAATCTTTTTTTACGCCTGTATTCAGATCTGTAAACTTCATTAACGTTTCTGGCTTTCCACTATCAATATTTTTTTTAGCATTATCTACAATTGCTGCATGTCCAGGAACCGCACCATAGGTGTAATACATATGATATGGGGCATGTCCTGGAGCGATAGCAACTAAAGCATCTGCATCACCAATATAAGCTTGGTATGCCATAGATGCATTTGCTCCAAAGCTATGACCTGCAAAAATAACTTTTCTAACTCCTTGTTTTCTATAACTATCAGATTTAATTTTTAATTCTTGAAGTAAACTTTCATAAGTTTGATTATAATTTTTATTTCTACTCCATGGCATCTCTGGTTTGTTGATAATACAAATTGTTTCAATTTTATCAGACAAAACTTTTAAAAATTTAGAGTCTGGCATACCCCACTTTCCGTGCATCAAAAAAACAACACAGTTTTGATTAGCATAAGAAATTGATGAAAAAAAAATTAAAGATATAGCGCTTAAAAATATCGCTACAGTTTGAAACATAATGCTACCTCTTACTTAATAAAGAGTTTAAACTTTTATAACTTTAAAATGTATTATTGCAAAATATTTTCAATTGTTTACAAAAAGTTTTATTAATGAAAACAATCCGATCAAGTAGCGTACTTTTCTTCACCAAAAATATAAAAGATTTCATTAAAGATGATTACATAACAGCTAATAATGATGACGAAATAAACTCTGTTATAAAAAGGGTTCAACAAAATAATAAATCAACCATTATAGTGGTTGAAAATAAGAAAATTACCGGAATTATAACTGAGCAAGATATTGCAAGAAGAATTGTAGGAGTTGTTC
>VHCA01000070.1 GCA_016882225.1 Candidatus Pelagibacterales bacterium | reverse complement strand
TCTATAGAATTAATTTTTGCCTCTTTTAAAGCATTTAGATCAGTTATTTTTCTAACAGTTAACCTCTGTGTCCCATTTGTTAACTTTTCTTTAACAATATTAATTAAAAAGGAATTTCCTAACATTAATTTTTCTCTGCTTGCTAAGAGTAATTCTGAAAAAACAAAAATTTCATACATTCTGCTTAAATCACTTAGTTTTAAAATAGCAAAAGGTTGACCTTTTGAAGTTTTTTTCTCTTGTAATAACATTAAAGTACCCCCAATGATAATTTCTTTTCCGTTATCTAATTCGTTTATTTTACTGTAGGGAACTGCATTATAAGATTTTAAAATACTTTCGTAATCAGATAGAGGATGTTTGCTCATAAAAAAACCAATTGAGTCAAACTCATTTTTCATTTTTTCGTTATCTTCCCAGATGGAATAATTATCTGTTTTTAAAAAATCTAAAAAAACTTTCTGACTTTCACCAAAAAGGTTGTTTTGTTCAGAATTACTATCTTTAAAATTTTTTGATATTTTTATAATTTCTGGAACATTATCATGCAGTAGTTTTCTATTTTTATTAAAACAATCAAAAGCACCAGATTTAATTAATCCCTCTAATTGAAGTTTATTAATATATTTTGAATTAATTTTAAGAACGAAATCTTCTAAATTTTTAAATGTTCCTAATTTATCTCTTATTTTTACTATTTCATTTATTGAGTCGTAGCCTACAGCTTTAATTGCAGATAGAGCATAATAAATCTTATTTTCTTTAACTTCAAAGCCAGCAAAGCTATCATTAATAGAAGGGGGTACTACTTTTATATCTAATCTTTTAAGTTCTTCATAAAACTCATTCAGTTTATCTGTATTACTTAGTTCCATATTCATAGATGCTGAAAAAAAGAATAATGGATAATGAGTTTTTAAATATGCAGTTTGATAGGCAACTAATCCGTAGGCTGCAGCATGGCTTTTATTAAAACCGTACTGAGCAAATTTTTCAACAAGTTGAAAAATAAATATTGACTGTTCTTTTGGTATCCCATTTGCAACAGCTCCTTCAATAAAATCTTTTTTCTGTCTCTCCATTTCTGCAGATTTTTTTTTACCCATTGCTTTTCTTAAAATATCTGCTTTTGATGCTGAAAAACTAGATAGCACTTGAGCAATTTGCATTACTTGTTCTTGATAAATTATAACCCCATAGGTTTCTTTTAGTATGGGTTCAAGTTTTGGATGAATATAGTTTGGCTGCTCTATTCCATTTTTACAATTATTATATTTTGAAATGTTTTGCATAGGACCAGGTCTATAAAGTGCAACTAAAGCTATAATGTCTTCAAATTTATCTGGCTTCATTTGTCTTAAAACTTCTTGCATACCAGAACTTTCTAACTGGAATATTCCTGTCGTTTCACCAGTAGATAATAGATCAAATGTTTTTTTGTCGTCCAAAGGAATAGAGTTTATATCCAGTTTAATTCCGTTTTTATTCAACTCGTAAAGTGTTTTTTTAATAATTGTTAAAGTTTTAAGGCCGAGAAAATCAAATTTCACAAGACCCGCGGCTTCAGACCAATGCATATCGAACTGAGTAACTGGAATATCTAGTTCGGATTCAAAATCTTTGTATAAAGGAATTATTTCGTTTATGTTTTTATCTGCAATAATAATACCTGCAGCATGAGTAGCTATATTTCTATATAAACCTTCTAGCTTCAAGGACAGATCACAAAGTTTTTTAATTCTAGGGTCTTGTTTTTGAGCTTCTTGAATTCTTGGCTCAATTGAAATTGCTTCTTGCAAAGAAAGAGGTCTAGACGGGTCAAACGGTATCATTTTTGACAGTCCATCTACAACAGAATATGGAAGACCAATAACTCTGCCAATATCGCGCAAAGCCATTCTGGCTTGTAATTTTCCAAAAGTAATTATCTGTGCAACTTTACCTTTATATTTTTCTTTTACATAGTTAATCACTTGATCTCTATCTTCCTGACAAAAATCCACATCAAAATCTGGAATAGAAATACGATCAGGATTTAAAAATCTTTCAAAAATTAATCCAAATTTAATCGGATCTAGTTCTGTTATACTCAATGCATAAGCAACTAATGAACCAGCACCGCTTCCTCTTCCTGGGCCTACAGGAATATTATTATTTTTTGCCCATGCTATGTAATCCGCTACAATTAAAAAATAGCCTGCAAATTTCATTTTCGATATCATTTTTAGCTCATAATCAAGCCTACTTTGATATTTTAAATTCAACTCCTCTTTTAATTTTTCGTCTGTAATATTTTTGAAAATTTTATCATTAAGCTTTAAGCTTAATCCGCTTTTTGCTAGATCAAATAAATATTCATCTAATGACTCTTTAGTTTCTGAATTAATAGAGTATGAAGGAAGAAGAGGTTTACTTATATGAGGTCTATAAGTGCAAAAATATTTTAAATAATGATTATTTTCTAATGCATCAGGTAAATCCTTAAAAATCTCAACCATTTCATTATTAGATTTAAAATAATGTTCCTCTGAATATGTAAGCCTACTTTTTTCATCAACGTAAGTTTTTTGTCCAACACAAATATATGCATCATGAGCTTCATATATTTCTTTTGATAAATAAAATACTTCATGTGTTGCAATTAGGGGTATTTTATTAATACTGCTTTTTTCTATCAAAAAATTTTCAATAGTTTTTTCTCCAATTTCTCCGT
>VHCA01000069.1 GCA_016882225.1 Candidatus Pelagibacterales bacterium | reverse complement strand
TCAAAGTTATGAATTTCTTGAAACTTTAAATCAATATAGGCATCGATTTGATCGTCAGTAAAAACTCCACCAGCTTTCAAAAAGTCCCTATCTCCATCTAAGCACATCATTGCTTCTCTCAAAGATCCACAAACTGTTGGAACACCTTTAAGCTGTTCTGGAGTTAAGCTGTATAGATCTTCATCAAATGGATTTCCTGGGTGGATTTTATTTTTTATTCCATCTAGTCCAGCCATAAACAATGCAGCATAAGTCAAATATGGATTACCCGCAGCATCTGGAAACCTTACCTCAACTCTTTTTGCTTTCGGATTGTTTGTATAAGGAATTCTACAGCTAGCAGATCTATTTCTTGAAGAATATGCAAGTAAAACTGGAGCTTCAAAACCCGGAATAAGTCTTTTGTAACTATTTGTTGTAGAGTTTGAGAACGCATTAATTGCTTTTGCGTGCTTAATAACTCCACCAATATAGTACAAGCATTCATCTGAAAGACCGGCATATTTACTTCCTGCAAACAAAGGCTTTCCGTTTTTCCAAATAGATTGGTGAACGTGCATACCCGATCCGTTATCACCTTTGATTGGTTTTGCCATGAATGTAGCAGTCTTTCCGAAAGAATGGGAAACCATTTGAACTGCGTATTTATAAAGTTGCATGTTGTCGGCTATTTTAACCATAGTATCGAAGACTAATCCTAATTCATGTTGACTTGGAGCAACTTCATGGTGATGTTTTTCTATTTTAACATTCATATCTTTTAGTGCTTTTAGATATTCACCACGCATGTCTTGAGCACTGTCAACAGGAGGCACAGGAAAATAACCGCCTTTAATCCCAGGTCTATGACCCATGTTCCCATTTTCATAAACTTTATCTGAACTATAAGGGCCTTCTATACTTCCAATCTCAACACTTGTTTTGTTCATTGAATTTATAAATCGCACGTCATCAAAGACAAAAAATTCAGCTTCAGGACCAAAGTATGCAGTATCACCAATACCAGTGCTTTCTAAATATTTTTCAGCTTTTTTAGCTATCGATCTTGGATCTCTTTCATAAGGCTTGTTTGATATTGGATCATAAACGTCACAAAATAATGCAAGTGTATTATGGGAGGTAAACGGATCTACAACACCTCTATCTAAATCTACCTTAAGAAGCATGTCAGACTCATTGATTGCTTTCCAACCAGCAATTGAAGACCCATCAAACATAAAGCCTTCATTTAGTGCTTTTTCATCAATTGTACTTATGTCCTGAGTAACGTGCTGTAGTTTTCCCCTAGGATCAGTAAATCTCAAATCAACAAATTCGATCTCTTTTTCCTTTATTAACTTCATTATATTGGCAGAACTCATAAATATTTCTCCTGTGATTTTTTTTGTTTTTTAATAATCTTACTTAATTATTCCATTGAATTTTAGTTATGCCAGATATGCATAATATTAAAAGTTTAGATTTATGATTTTAAACAGTAAAGAAATACTTAACTTAGAGAAAAAAGAGATTGCAACCAGAGAGAGTTCTTTTTCATTAATGCAATCAGCAGGTGAAAACTGCCTTAAATACATTTTGAACAATATAGAAAAAAAGAAAGATAAAAAAAAAATAGAGATTATAGTTTTAGTTGGTCCAGGTAATAACGGTGGCGATGGATTAGTTATTGCAAAAAAACTTTTTGAAAAAGGTATAAATACAAATATTTTTCTAATTTATCCAATCAAGAATAAAAAAAAAGATATTTATAAAGCTTATAAAGAAATAAAAATTAAAAAATTTTCAAAAAAAAATCTCATTACTAAAATTAAATCCAAGAATAATATTTTAATAATCGATTGTATATTTGGAATAGGTTTGAATAGAAAAGTTGATTTAAAATTAAAAAAATTAATTACATTAATTAATAATAGTAAAAAAAAAATTATATCCATAGATATGCCATCAGGAATTAATAGCGATAATGGTATTATAATGGGGAGCGCTATAAAGGCTACAGAAACATTAGCTTTGCATGCAAAAAAAATTGGGCACGTCCTTTACCCTGGCAGCTTTTATTCAGGAAAAATTAAAGTTATTAAAATTGGAATTAAAAAAAAATTTAATAAATATATTAAATCTAAAATTATAGAGAATCATCCTAAGTTCTGGATAAAAAACTTTCCATTTAAAAAAACTACATCACACAAATACTCTAGAGGAAAAGTTTTTATTTATGGATCAAAAATTAATTATTTAGGTGCTTGTTTATTATCATCAGAAGCAGCTCTTAGAGTTGGAACTGGGTCTGTAACTATTGTTGCAAATAATAAAACTCTAGGTTTATTAAATAAAAAATTTTTTTCAGTTTTAAAAAAAAACGTTAACAATCAAGATGAATTTTATAGTTTACTTAAAGAAGAAAAAATAAGCTCTTATCTTATAGGCCCAGGAGCAGGCACAGATCAAAATATAAAGATTTTAACTAAACTTTTATTAAAAAAAATAAAATACGTTGTATTAGATGCTGATGCTTTAACTGTATTTAAGAGTAATCCAAAAAATTTATTTTCATTATTAGATAAAAATAAAATTCTGACACCACATTTTGGAGAGTTTAATAAAATTTTTAAAAATCTTAATAATCTTGATAACAAAATTTTAAAAGTAAAAATGGCCTCAAAACAGGCTAACGCAGTTGTTGTTTTAAAAGGCCCTGATACTGTTATAGCCTCACCTGATGGAAGAGTATGTGTTAATACAAAGACTACTAGGGAACTTGCTGTTATTGGATCAGGTGATGTTTTAAGTGGAATTATAGTGAGTTTAATTGGAGAAGGTAAAATGAAT
>VHCA01000068.1 GCA_016882225.1 Candidatus Pelagibacterales bacterium | reverse complement strand
CAGGAAAGTCCAATACCCCAGCCTAAAGCAAACATTCTATCGGATGGTATTCCTAAAATTTCAGCCGCTTGTCTATCTTGTGAAGTTGCTTGTAATGCAGTTCCTGTTTCTGTCTTATTAATAAAAAAATAAAGTATTATAAAAGCGAAAACACAAATTGAACTTGCAAAGAGTTGAGGCTTTCCAATAAATAATCCAAATAATTCAAATTTTCCTTGAATTATTGGATCTTTGATAGTTCTAAAATCTGGAGTGAAAAAAAACTGTGCTAATGCCCTAATAAAAACTGCAAGACCAAATGTTGCACAAATTTGTACCAGCATTGAAGAATGTAAAATTCTTTTTATAATTAAATAATGAGTAAGCACTCCAATCGTTGCAAGTAAAACTATAGTTATTGGGAAAGACAAGATGGGATCTAAACCAAATAAACTCCAAAACCAAAAAGCTGAAAACATTGAAACCATTAAATGATCTCCATGAGCAAAATTTACAATTTCCATTAAGCCAAAAATTAATGTTAATCCTGCAGCTATAAGAGCATAGATACATCCCATCAATAAACCGCTTAAAATTGCTTGAAAAACTATTTCTGAAGTCATTTATTAAAAGTTTACTTGTAGTTTATTAAAAGCTACCATTATTAAAAATTAATAAGGGAAATCTATGAAAATAAAAGCAATAAGTTTCGTAGTAGCAACCATTTTTTCATTAAGCACTTTGTTCGCAAGTTTTACAAAAGCAAATGAAGTAAAAATTGGTGTACTACTACCGCTGACAGGTCCGGTTGCGCAAATTGGACTTGATGCAAAAGCTGCAATTGAAACTGCAGTTGACATCATTAATACTAAAACAGATCTAAATATACCTCTTGCAAAAACTGAAGGGTTACCTGGTCTTAAAGGTGCAAAAATAAAAGTTGTTGTTGTCGACCATCAAGGTAAGCCTGAAATTGGTCAGGGAGAAGCTGAACGATTAATTAACAATGAAAAAGTTCATGCTCTTTTTGGTGCGTATTTCTCTGGAGTTACAGCTACATCAAGCTTAGTTGCTGAGAGAGCTGGAATACCTTTTGTAAATGGATCTTCGTCATCACCGGCTTTGACTGAAAGAGGATTAAAATACTTTTTCAGAGTTAGTCCTCACGATGGACAGTTTACAAAGTTGATGTTTGATTTCTTAGGAGAATTTCAAAAGAAGAAGAATGTAAAAATTGCAACAGCAAGCATTCTTCATGAAGACTCAACCTTTGGGACAGACAGCGGAAACACTCAAGAAAAATTTGCAAATGATCAAAAATATAGGCTGTTAGATAAAATAGCTTATAATGCTAAAGCAACTTCTCTAACTTCTGAAGTACAAAAGCTAAAAGCATCAAATGCGGACCTTCTTCTTCCATCGTCATATACATCTGACACATATTTGTTCTTAAAGACATCTAAGGAATTAGATTACAATCCTAAAATGTTGTTAGCACAAAATGCTGGTTATACAGACCCTGCATTTATCTCAACGATGGGTAAAGATGCTGAAGGAGCGATCACTCGATCTCCTTATAATGATGACCTTGCAAAGAGAATTCCAAATCTTTCAAAGGTTAATGAACTCTTTAAGAAAAAATCAAATGGCAGAGATTTATCTGACGTTCCTGCAAGAGAGTTTACAGCGTTCATGGTTTTAGCAGATGCAATCAATAGAGCTGGCTCAACTAATCCAGATAAAATTAGAGAAGCACTAACTAAAACAAATATCCCTGCAAAAGATCTAATAGTTCCTTATGAAGGAGTTAGGTTTGATGCAAAAGGCCAAAATGAACTTCAAAGAGGAATATTAATGCAAGTACAAAATGGAAAATACTGCACAATTTATCCTTTTGAATTTGCGGCATGTGATGTGAAATATCCAATGCCAACTTGGGCACAAAAAAAATAAATCTTTATAAAAAAGGGGCAAACTCATTTGCCCCTTTTTTAATTAAACTTTTTAAATTTATCTAAAGGCTTTAAGTCGAAACCTTCTTTAATTAAAGAGTCTTTTAAATATTTTGCATTAGTTACAGCTGTCGGTTCATCTCCATGAATACAAATGGAGTCGATCTCTGCTGGAATTTTTTTTCCATTCACGCTGTGTAATGCTTTTGTCTCTAACATCCTAATAACATGTAATTTTGAATCTTCTTTGTTAGTAATCATTGCATTCAGCTTTGACCTTGCAACTAAAAGTCCATTATCTTCATAGTTTCTATCTGCAAAAACTTCAAAGGCTAATTTCATTTTAAGATCTCTTCCAGCATTTTCCATTTCAGTTTTAGCTAGGACTAAATAAATTAAATTTTTATCAAACTTCTTTATTGCCTCACCAATGGTAGAGGATAGTTCATAACTTTCACACGCCATATTGCTTAAAGCACCATGAGGCTTGACGTGAGTCATTTGATAATTCATTTCATTTGCTATTCCTGATAATATTTCACACTGATCAATAATAAGTTTCATAATTTCAGCTTTAGTTAAATTCATTCTTTTTCTTCCAAAGTTTTCTCTATCAAGAAATGAGGGGTGGGACCCAATACTTACAAAATTTTTTTTTGAAATTTGAATAGTTCTTCGCATAGTGGCTTCATCCCCTGCGTGGTAGCCGCAGGCAACATTTGCAGTATTAACTATCTCAAGAAGAGCAGGATCATTATCAGCTGAATGGTGTTTTGAAGTTTCTCCAAGATCACTATTAATATTTACTTCCATAAATCCTTTGTTTAATTAATTTTTATATTTACATTCAATTCATGATAAAAAAAATATCTAATATAAGCGATCAAGGAATTATTTGTGACTTTGGAGACGAAGTAAATAAAGAAATTAATAAAAAAGTAATCAC
>VHCA01000067.1 GCA_016882225.1 Candidatus Pelagibacterales bacterium | reverse complement strand
TTTCCACCTATCCAAAAGCCCTTTGTTTTCATCAGTTTTGTAAATTTTGTATCTTAAATTTGACCAAAAATGTATTGCATTAATAAGTGTGCATAATTATATTCTGCCACGTTTTAAATTTTAGTAAGGCAATTTGCCTAATTAAAATTGTGTTGTTAAAAACTTTTTTTTAAAAACACTTGTTAAACCGCTCAAAGCAAAACCTCCGTAGTTTTGTTACAGTTGGAGGGGTGACCGAGTGGTTAAAGGTGACGGTCTGTAAAACCGTTGGCTCCGGCCTACGAAGGTTCGAATCCTTCCCCCTCCACCAGAGGGAGTTTTTTTAAGAAAGAATATTAGCAACATTGTTTGTTGTGGAGTAAAAGGTTTGGATACGCGGGTGTAGTTCAATGGTAGAACTCCAGCCTTCCAAGCTGGATGTGAGAGTTCGATTCTCTTCACCCGCTCCAAAAAAATTAACTTAAAAAAGAGGTGTAGAAAAAGTAAATGTCAAAGGAAAAGTTTCAAAGAACGAAACCACATTGTAATATAGGTACAATTGGTCACGTGGATCATGGTAAGACAACGTTAACTGCTGCAATTACAAAAGTTCTTGCAAAACAAGGTAAAGCAAAGTTCGTTGCATACGATCAAATTGATAAAACTCCAGAAGAAAAAGCAAGAGGAATTACTATTTCTACAGCTCACGTTGAATACGAAACGGACAAAAGACACTACGCTCACGTAGATTGCCCAGGTCATGCAGACTATGTAAAAAATATGATAACTGGTGCTGCACAGATGGATGGAGCTATTCTTGTGGTAAGTGCTGTTGACGGTCCGATGCCACAAACACGAGAACATATTCTTCTTGCAAGACAAGTTGGTGTTCCGCAGTTAGTAGTTTTTTTAAATAAAGTAGATAGCGTTACAGACAAAGAACTTATTGGATTAGTTGAAGAAGAGTTAAGAGAACTTTTATCATCTTATAAATATCCTGGAGATAAAATTCCAATCATTAAAGGTTCAGCCTTAAAAGCAATCGAAGGTGATGCCGAGCTTGGTGAAAAACCAATTCTTGAGCTTATGAAAGCAGTTGATGAGTTTATTCCGCAACCAGACCGACCGAAAGATAAACCTTTTATTATGCCAATTGAAGATGTTTTCTCAATTTCAGGAAGAGGAACTGTTGTTACGGGAAGAATTGAAGCTGGAGTAATTAAAACTGGAGATGAAGTTGAAATTATTGGTATCAAAGCAACTCAAAAATCAGTTTGCACAGGAGTTGAAATGTTTAGAAAACTTTTAGACTCAGGTGAAGCAGGAGATAACGTTGGTATACTTCTTAGAGGTATTGAAAGAGATCAAGTTGAAAGAGGACAAGTTCTTGCAAAACCTGCATCGATTAAACCTCATACAAAATTTGAAGCACAAGCATATATTTTGAAAAAAGAAGAAGGCGGAAGACATACCCCGTTCTTTACAAAGTATAGACCTCAGTTTTATTTTAGAACAACCGATGTGACAGGAGAAGTAGCATTGCCTCAAGGTGTTGAAATGGTTATGCCCGGAGATGATGCGAAGATGAGCATCACTCTTATTACTCCAATTGCTATGGATAATAATTTGAAATTCGCTATCCGAGAGGGTGGCAAAACAGTAGGAGCGGGAGTAGTAACTAAGATTTTAGAGTAAATCTTAGGAGTGTAGCTCAATTGGTAGAGCGCCGGTCTCCAAAACCGGAGGTTGCGGGTTCAAGTCCCTCCACTCCTGCCATTATTCGTTATGTCAAATATTTTAAATTTTTTTAGAGCAGTAAAACAAGAAGCTTTAAAAGTTGTTTGGCCAAGTAAAAAGGAAACTACCCAAGGAGCGTTAACTATAATTATGATGTCAGTAATTGCTGCATTATTTTTTCTTTTAATAGATCAATTGTTTCGCTTTGGTCTTGCATATCTGATTGGTTAGGTTGAAATGAAAAAATGGTACATTATTCAAGCGCATTCAGGATCTGAAAAAAAGATAGGTGATTTAATATTAGAAAAGTTGGACAAAGAAGGTCTCAAAGATAATTTTGAAGAAGTTCTAGTTCCAACTCATGAAGTTACAGAGGTAAAAAAAGGCAAAAGAACTGTATCTGAAAAAAAATTTTTTCCAGGCTATGTTTTAGCCAAACTTGAGATGAATGATCAGGTTTATCATTTAATTAAGTCTATAAAAAAAGTTACAGGATTTTTAGGACCGCAAGGAAAGCCAAGTCCAATATCTGAAAATGAAGTATCAAAAATTATGGGAAAAGTTGAAGACGGTGCATTAAAGCCATCTGTTGGAATAAGTTTTGATATTGGAGAACAGGTTAGAGTTTGCGATGGTCCTTTTGCATCATTTAGTGGTCTAATTGAAGGAATAGATGAAGAAAAATCTAGACTAAAAGTATCCGTTTCTATATTTGGAAGGCCAACTCCAGTAGAGTTAGAATACGGACAGGTTGAGAAGATTTAATTTATGGCTAAAGAAATTACTGGTTATTTAAAATTACAAATTAAAGGTGGCCAAGCAAATCCAGCACCACCAGTTGGTCCTGCTTTAGGCCAACGTGGAGTGAACATCATGGAGTTCTGTAAAGCGTTTAATGACAAAACAAAGTCTTTAATGGGCCAACCGGTTCCTGTTGTTATTACAATTTATAAAGATAAAAAATTTGATTTTGTAATTAAAACTCCTCCTGCATCTTTTTTAATTAAAGAAGCTATAAAACTTAAGAGCGGATCAAAAGAGCCTGGTAGAAATATAGTTGGCTCTATTACAAAAGCGCAATTAAAAAAAATTGCTGAAATCAAAATGAAAGATTTAAATGCATTTAATATTGATCAAGCTGTCAAAATTATTGCTGGTTCAG
>VHCA01000066.1 GCA_016882225.1 Candidatus Pelagibacterales bacterium | reverse complement strand
CTGTCCTCTCCTCCTTGCTTTTAGCAAGTATCATCTGTCTCACGTATAAAATTCTTTCATCATTAAAGAACATGTGTTCTGTTCTGCAAAGTCCAATGCCCTCTGCTCCAAAATTTCTTGCAGTTGTACTATCGAGTGGTGTTTCTGCATTTGCTCTTATTTTAAGTGTTCTAACTTCATCCGACCATTGCATTAAAAGCGAAAAGTCTCCTGATATATCTGGCTGAATGGTTTTAACTTCACCAAGAATGACCTCCCCAGTGGACCCGTCTATTGTAATTATATCTCCCTCTTTAACTTCGTGATCGCCAGCTTTAAAAATTTTTTCCTTATAATCAATTTTAATGCTTCCAACTCCAGAAACACAAGGTCTGCCCATGCCCCTTGCAACAACTGCAGCATGTGATGTCATGCCTCCTCGTGATGTTAAAATTCCCTCAGCTGCATGCATACCATGAATATCTTCAGGACTTGTTTCAACTCTAACCAATATGGTTTTCTGATTTCTTCCCTTTAGTATTTCAGCCTCATCTGCAGAAAAAGTAACTTTACCCGTTGCAGCTCCAGGAGATGCTGGTAGTCCCTTTGCGATTACAACTCTTTTTGCTTTAGGATCTAAGGTTGGATGAAGCAGTGTATCTAACATTTTAGGATCAACACGTAACAATGCTTCCTCTTTTGTAATAAGTTTTTCATTTACCATATCAACTGCAATTTTAATTGCAGCTTTCGCAGTTCGCTTTCCAGAACGTGTTTGCAACATCCAAAGTTTTTTATTTTCAACCGTAAACTCAATATCCTGCATATCACGGTAATGATTTTCAAGTTTGGTATAAATTTTTGTAAGCTCTTTAAATACGTCTGGCATTGTCTCTTCTAAAGAAAGATCTTTTGAATTTGCTTCAAGACGTGCTTTTTTGGTGATGTTCCTTGGAGTTCTAATTCCTGCAACAACATCTTCTCCCTGAGCATTAATTAAATATTCTCCGTAAAAACTATTTTCTCCTGTGCTTGGATTTCTAGTAAAGGCAACTCCGGTTGCGCAGTCATTTCCCATATTTCCAAAAACCATGGATTGAATATTAACTGCAGTGCCCCAATCCTCTGGAATGCCGTTTAATTTTCTATAAATTTTTGCTCGTTGATTCATCCAAGATTTAAAAACAGCGCCAATTGCGCCCCAAAGCTGTACATTTGCATCTTGTGGGAAGTCAGCTTTTGTAAATTTTTTTACAACATCTCTAAAATTTCCAACTAAAATTTTCCAGTCCTCAGCATCAAGTTCAGTATCTGATAAGACTCCTTTTGTAAGTTTGTAATTATCAATCAACTCCTCAAATAAATGATGTTCGATATCAAGAACCACACTGGAGTACATTTGAATGAAACGTCGGTAGCTATCGTATGCAAAAGTTGGATTTCCTGTTTTTTTTATTAATCCTAAAACTGTTTTATCGTTCAAACCCAAATTTAAAACAGTATCCATCATTCCAGGCATAGACACACGAGAGCCTGAACGAACAGAAACTAAAAGAGGATTTTCAGAATCTCCAAAATTTTTTCCTAAAATCTTCTCCACGTTTTGCATCGCATCGTTAAGTTGAACTTTTAAGTCTGAAGGATATTGTTGTTTGTTTTTATAAAACTCTGTGCAAACCTCTGTACTGATGGTGAAACCTGGAGGAACTGGAAGTCCAAGTTTTCCCATCTCTGCAAGATTAGCTCCCTTGCCGCCTAGGAGTGGCTTTTGACTAACGTTACCTTCGCAGTTTGAACTGTTAAATTGATAAATCCACTTTGGCATAATTAACTTTCAAATTTTGAAAAATTGCAGAAACTATCAAACGTTTTCCTTAAGAGGAATAGCAACTCTACTCTGTTTTTCTTTATCTGGTCGTTATCATCGTTCACTTTTACGTTATCAAAAAACTTATCCACAATGTCTTTGCTTTCAGCTAGAATCTTCAGCGTCTCATCATCACTTCTAAATCGTGCAGGAGTTGTAAGATGTTCCCTAATTGCATTTATTTTTTCAAGTAAAGCTGTCTCTTCAGGAGAATTAAATAAAACAGTTTCTGGATTTCCAAATATGGTTTTATCGAGATCCTTTTCAAATTCTGATAAAATATTTTTTGCTCTCTTATATACTTCAATAACATCTTTTCCTTCCTGCATCTTCATAAACTTATGTAAACTTTTTATTTTTTGATAGATCGATAAAATATTATCAACTCTTTTACTATCAACCACAGCCTCTATAATCTCAGCTCTTATATTTTGATCCTTTAATAAATTTCTAAATCTTTCCAGTAAAAAATCTAAAATATCATCTGTAAATTTTAAATTGCTAAAAACAACTCCTTGCGAAAAGTAAGAATTTTTAGAAGTATTTAAAAGCTCTCTCAACGACAATGTTAATTTATCTTCAATAATAATTCTAAGAAGTCCCAAAGCTGAACGACGTAATGCATAAGGGTCTGAACTACTTGTTGGCTTTTCATTAATTCCAAAAAATCCTACGAGGTTGTCTATTTTTTCAGAGATTGCAACTGCCACACTTATTTTTTCTTTTGGAACTTTATCATTAGGTCCAACAGGCTGGTAATGATCCTCAATTGCAATTGCAACATCTTCAGTAAACCCTTGAGCTAAGGCAAAATATTTACCAAGCACACCTTGTAATTCTGGAAATTCTTTAACAAGATCTGAAACCAAATCAGCTTTACAAATTGATCCTGCAACTTCGCAATCACTCCTTTTTGCAGATAGTAACTCTCCAACAAATCCAGCCATGATTCTTAAACGCTGCGATTTATCATAGACAGTTCCAAGGCCTTGATAAAAGGTGATTTTTTTAAGTTTACCAACTTGTTTGACTAAATTTTCTGTTTTATTTTTTTTAT
>VHCA01000065.1 GCA_016882225.1 Candidatus Pelagibacterales bacterium | reverse complement strand
TGGCTTAAAAAATAATAGATCCAATCAATATTTCCAAATAATTTAAATAGTAATCCAGGTATCCACGCACTTAGTGGGGGATGTTTAATATAGCCCCATTCAAAATCTCTACCCCAAGCCAATGCTTCTATAACATCTAGTGGTAAGTTTTTATTTGAAATTGAACAAACTAAAGTCCATAAAATTAGATGATATAAACAAAGAAAAAAAAAAATTTTTTTTTCTTTTGAGAATTCCTTCTTCATAAATATACTATTAATCTAACTTGACTCCGAGTAAAAGCTATCTATATTTCGCGACCCAAATGGCTACAAAAATTCCTAAAAGCTACATTCCAAATACTAAGGAAAAATATATGTGTGCAAAACATAAAGAGTACTTTAGGAAAGTTCTCGAGGATTGGAAAAAAGAACTGACATTACAAAATGATAAAATCCTTTTTAATGAACTTGATGATAACGATACATCTGCAGATGTAGTTGATCAGGCAACATCTATAACTGGCAAAGCTATAGAGATGAGGACAGTTAATAGAAATAAAAAATTAATATCTAAGATCGAAGGTTCTCTTAAAAAGATTAAAGATGGCACCTATGGTTATTGTGAAGAAACAGGGGAGGAAATAGGATTGAAACGTTTAATTGCAAGACCTATTGCAAATTTAACAGTTGAAGCGCAAGAGAAGCACGAACGAGAAGAGAAAACTTTTGCAGATAATTAATACTATAAAGGTATTTTTTCTCCTAAATTTTCCGGATCATAGCCTTTAATTACCGCAGGTCGTTGAGCTATATTTAGATACCAGCGGTAAAGGTTTTTAAAATTTTTAATGCCTATATCATGCCATTCATGCCTGCAAAGCCAAGGAAATGTTGCGATATCCGCTATAGTATAATCATCACAAGCTAAAAATTTAAATTTTGAAAGTCTAACATCTAAATAGCTGTAAATTTTTTTTCCTAAATCTAAAAATCTATTTTCTGCAAATTCACTTTTGCCTGGATTAAATTTGTGAAAAAAATGTAATTGACCAAGCATGGGCCCAACAAAACTTACTTGAATCATTAACCATTCATTAATTTCCTTTTCATATTTTGGATCATAAAATTTAAAATTATTTTTTTTTGCTAAATAAATTAATATTTCTCCAGATTCTATAACTACATCTTCATTATATTTAATAACTGGAATTTTATTTAGAGGACTTATTTTCGAAAAGTATTCACTAAATTGTTCATTCTTTGTTATATCAATTCTTTTTATTTGATAATCGAGATGTAACTCTTCAAGCATAATAGAAATTTTTCTACCATTAGGAGTTGGGTAATAAAAAAGCTCAATCATTTTTTTATTTAAGTTGATAAAGACGTATCATATTTGTCATTTTAGATTTCCCAAAAGGAAGCCCTGCAGTAATAATTGCATACCCACCAAGTTTTGTAAGCTTTTTTTCTTGAATGACTTTTTTAGAAATTTTCATCATATCTTTCCAATTTTTAGCATCAGAATTGTTAATTGATGTTACACCCCACAAAAGCGATAGCTGTCTGGATATATTTATGTTGGGTGATATTGAAATAATCCTTGATGATGGTCGAATAGCAGAAACTAATTTTGCAGTGTTACCAGATACAGAGAATGCAATTATTGCCTTAACTTTAATATTATAAGCAATATCTTTTATTGCTAGGGCAATAGCTCTTACTGGGTCGTTGTTTATATTGGTTGAGCTTTTAAAATTTGTAACATGTTCCTTTTTATATCTCTCGGTCGAAAGAATAGTTTTTCTCATAGTGGTTACTGATTGTATTGGAAATTTTCCTATAGCAGTTTCTGCTGAAAGCATTACTGCATCGGCACCCTGAAAAATTGCTGTTGCTATATCATTAACCTCAGCTCTTGTTGGTTTATTGTTTTCAATCATACTTTCGAGCATTTGTGTTGCAACTATTGTAGGCTTTCCAAGTAAAGAGCATTTTTTTATTATATCTAGTTGAATATTAGGGACTTCGTCTTGACCTATTTCAACAGCAAGGTCTCCTCTTGCAATCATAATTGCATCAGAGTCCTTAATTATTTTTTTTAAATTTTTAAGTGCTAATTTATTTTCAATCTTAGAAATAATTCCCATATCTTTATTTATTAAAGCTCTTGCTTGCTTTATTATTTTTTCATTCTTTACGTATGAAAGAGCTACCCAATTACAGCCAAGTTTTTTTGCAATAGCCAAATCTGATTTATCTTTTGCTGTGAGCAGGTCATTTGAAGTTTCTAAATCTGAAATATGGATGCTCTTAAAACTGTTAATTACACAATCGTTTTGAGCTATAGCGGTAATAGTTTTTTTTGAGATTTTTTTAATTTTAAATGCAAATTTTCCATCATCTATAAGTATTTTATTTCTAAGTTTAATTTTTTTAAAAACATCTGGATAAGGAAGACAAACTCTATTTTCATTACCAGATTTTTTTTTTAAATCGAAAATTAGTTGTGAATTTTTTTTAATGAGTACCTTGTTATTATTAATTTTGCCTATTCTAAATTTTACTCCTTGTAAATCAGCTACTACTGAGATATTTTTTTTTAAATTATTTTCAATAAATCTAATTTGGCTGATAGTATTTTTTATATCTAAAATAGAGTGACTGAAATTTATTCTAAACCCATCAACACCGCTTAGAATAAGTTTTCTTAAAATATTTTTTTTTTTAACAGAAGGACCAAGTGTAACTAATATTTTTGCTTTTTTACTCACCTTGTTATAGATTTTAATTAAAACTTATATAAACTAAATATTGTGAGTAAAATACTATATTATTATTCGGTAATGTCGCCTTGGTCGTATTTAGGGCTTCCAAGACTTTTAAATATAGCATCTAAATTTAATTTGGAGATAGAAGAAAAGCCAATTGATTTAGTTGGAAAAGTTTTTCCATCAACAGGAGGAGTTGCTGTACCCCAAAGACATATATCTAGACAAAACTACAGATTGC
>VHCA01000064.1 GCA_016882225.1 Candidatus Pelagibacterales bacterium | reverse complement strand
GATTTTTCAAGCAAATCTAATCAACAATAAATAAATTTATTCCTGACACCAGGGTATTGCTGATAAAAAATTAAATTAATTATAATACTATGGGATTTAAATGCGGAATCGTAGGACTTCCAAATGTTGGAAAATCTACCCTCTTTAATGCTTTAACAAAATCCAAAAACGCTCAAGCTGCAAACTTTCCGTTCTGTACCATCGACCCAAACATAGGTGTTGTAACAGTTCCAGATGATAGACTTGAGAAGTTATCAACTATTGCAAAATCTGAAAAAATTATACCTGCGTATATTACTTTTGTAGATATAGCGGGCCTTGTCGCTGGAGCATCAAAAGGAGAAGGTCTTGGAAATAAATTTCTTGCAAATATTAGAGAAGTTGATGCAATCATTCATGTTCTTCGATGTTTTGACTCATCAGAAATTCAAAATGTAAACAAGACCGTTGATCCAGTAAGAGATCTTGAAATTGTAGAAACTGAAATGATGCTAGCAGATCTTGAATCGTTAGAAAAAAGATTATCAAAAAAAAATAAACCTGGAGATCCAGCAAAGGAAAATAATGAGTTACTAAAAGAGATTTATGAAAAACTAAAACAAGGAATAAGACCTAAAGAGATTATTGAAAAGTATGATAAAAAACTGATTAAAACACTTCAGATTTTATCTATTAAACCTAGAATTTTAGTATGCAATGTAGATGAAGAAAGCTTAATAAAAGGAAATATTTATTCAAATACAGTTAAAGACAAATTTAAAAATGAAGTTGTAATAAATATTTCGGCTGAAATAGAACAACAGATTACTGAACTTAAGAATGAAGAAGCATTAAGCTTTATGAAAGATCTTGGTCTTAAGGAGTCAGGTCTTGATCAAATTATAAAAGCTGGATATTCCATTTTAAATTTATCAACTTTTTTTACAGCTGGTCCTAAAGAGACTCATGCTTGGACGATCGAGAAAAATACAATTGCACCTGATGCTGCTGAAGTTATTCATTCAGATTTTAAAAAAGGGTTTATAAAAGCTGAAGTAATTTCGTATAATGACTATGTAAAATTTAAAGGAGAAAATGGCGCTAGAGATAACGGTAAATTAAGAATTGAGGGAAAAGACTATAAAGTATTAGACGGAGATATTTTACACTTTAGATTCAATACGTGACCAAATTTTCTTTTTAACTAAATACACAAGAGATATCAAAACTAATAAGTAGATTACGGCTTTAAAACCTACTCTCTTTCTAGTTTCAAGATGTGGTTCAGCTGCCCACATCAGAAAAGTTGTAACATCAGCTGATATTTGCTCCTCTGTTGCGCTAGTTCCATCAGCATATTTTACGCCATCCTTGCTGAAGGGTTTTGGCATCCTGATTTTATTACCTGGCATGTACTTATTATAATAAACACCATCTTCTAATTTAATTCCTTTTGGAATTTTTTCATCATAACCAAGTAGAAGAGAGTAAACATAATTAGCGCCGTCTGCTCTTGCTTTTACAATAACTGAAAAATCTGGTGGATAAGCTCCACCATTTGCAGCTCTTGCAGCTTTTTCATTTAAAAAGGGATTAATAAATTTATCTGATGGAACGCCAGGGCGTTTAAACATATCACCATTTTCATTAGGACCATCTGTTACTTCAAATTTTGATGCAATCACTCTAACTTGTTCCTCTGTAAATTCAGGTCCACCTTTTTCAGCTAAGTTTCTATAACTAAGTTGTTTCATTGAGTGACAAGATGAACAAACTTCTGTGTAAACTTGATAACCACGTTGTAAAGCCGCACGGTCAAAAGTTCCAAAAATACCGTCAAAAGACCAAGATTTTGAAATTGGTTTTTCAGCCTCCCCTGCTGCAAAAGAATTGGTTACTAGGGATAAAAATAATAAAATTGTAATTAATTTTATTTTTCCAAAGATCATTTAGATCCAAAAAATCTAAAAGTTTTTAATTTTCCTTGTTTTTTCCAATCTTCATATTCATGTATACTTGATGGCATTGGCAAAGGTTTTTCGGTAAGTGCTACTAGTGGAGCTATAACTAGAAAGAATAAAAACCAATAGATAGTCCCTATTCTAGCAATTAAAACATAAATACCCTCTGCAGGTTTGCTTCCAACGTACATAAGAATAAAAAAATCTAATACGAAAATAAATACAAACTGTTTCCAAATTGGCCTAAATGCACAAGATCTGATTTTGCTAAGATCTAACCACGGAAGTAATCCTAAAATTGCAATACTGCTTACCATTGCGATAACCCCTGTAAGTTTGTCGGGTATACTTCTTAAAATTGCATAGAATGGCAAGAAATACCATTCAGGAACAATATGTGCTGGTGTAACTAATGGGTCGGCTGGAATATAATTATCAGGGTGACCTAAATAATTTGGTGCGTACATCATAACTGCAACGAAAATTAAGAAAAAGACTAGTATTGCAAATAAATCCTTACTTGTAGTAAATGGAGAAAAGCTAACGGTGTCCCTTGTATCAACTGGTTCTATACCTGACGGATTATTTGATCCAACAATGTGAAGAGCAATAACGTGAAAAACGACAAGTCCTAAGATCCCAAAAGCAATGAGCCAATGTAGTACATAAAATCTATTTAATGTTGCATCTCCAACTGCATAATCGCCCCAAAGCCAATTAACTATGGCCTCTCCAACAAAAGGCACTGCAGAAAATAAATTTGTGATCACAGTCGCTCCCCAATAACTCATCTGCCCCCATGGAAGCGTATAACCTAAAAATGCGGTAGCAATCATAAGAAAGAACATAACTATACCAATCAGCCACATTAGTTGGCGTGGCTCTTTATAGGATCCGTAGTAAAGGCCTCTAAAAATGTGGATGTAAACTGCAATAAAAAAGAAAGATGCAAGGTTCATATGCGCATATCTAATTAACCATCCATAATTTACATCTCTCATGATTTTTTCAACGGAGTCGAAGGCATACTTTGCATCTGGCTTATAGTGCATTCCAAGAGCAAGACCTGTAATAATTAAAAAAATTAAAC
>VHCA01000063.1 GCA_016882225.1 Candidatus Pelagibacterales bacterium | reverse complement strand
GTATCACACTCTTGAAATGCATCTGTTCCAATCAGATGTGTTGGAACCTGTCCTGAAATACAAACTAAAGGGATGGAGTCCATATATGCATCAGTTAAGGCTGTAACTGTATTTGTTGCACCTGGTCCTGAAGTTACAAGAACAACTCCAACTTTTCCTGAAGATCTTGCATATCCTTCAGCAGCATGGCCTGCACCTTGCTCATGTCTTACAAGTATATGTTTGATGTTTTTATGATTTACAAGTTCGTCATATAAAGGAAGAACTGCACCGCCTGGATAGCCAAAAATAAATTCTACTTTATGCTCTTCAAGCGCTTTAAAAACAATCTCTGCTCCAGTAAAAAGCTGTGTCATAAAAAAAAATCAATCTAAACTAGAATGATAATGTCTTCAAGTTGAAGATATAATTTTAATAATTTTATTAACTGCGATGCTATTATTGTTTGTAGATGGTAATTCAATCCAGTCTTTCATTTTACCCCTAAACCACGTCAACTGTCTTTTCACATATTTTTTTGTTCTAATAAAAGTTAATTCAAAAGCTTCCTCCAGAGTAACTTTACGATTTAGATAATTTAAAATTTCTTTTACTCCCAATATAAAATTGGACGATAATTCTTTCTTAACTTTTAAAGATTTAAAATATTTAACCTCTTCAATTGCACCATTTTCAAACATTTTTTTTAATCTTAATCTTAAATTTTTGTGTAACTTTTCCTTATCTACTTTAAGAAAAATTTTAGTAAAATTAAAATTTTTAAATAAAGATTTATTATTTTTCTGAAAATCAATAATTGATTTTTTTGTATATAACTTTACCTCATACGCTCTAATCAATCTTTGCGTATCATTGTACTGAATATTTTCTTTAATTTTTGGATCTAGGTCTAATAACTGTTTGTAAAATTTTATATTGCCTATCTTTTTATTAAGTTTTCTAACTCTTTCTCTAACATGCTCTGGGATTGATGGAATATTTGAAATACCATCTGTTAAGAATTTAAAATAAAGACCTGTTCCTCCTGTAAAAACTATTAATTTATTTTTTGGAATTTTTTTAATTATTGTCTGAACTTTTCTTAACCATTCACCAGATGAAAAATTTTTTTGTACAGATATATCGCCATATAAATAATGTGGAATTTTTAAATACGACCTTGGTCTTGCAGATAGGATTTTAATTTCCTTATAAACCTGCATGCTATCAGCATTAATAATAACTCCGTTAAGCTTTTTTGCGATTTCAATTGCAATATCTGATTTTCCAGAGCCAGTAGGTCCGGCAAGAAGTAAAACCTTTCGCATTAATTAGTATTATTTTATTTTAACACCAATGAATTTTGTCTGATTATTTGTGTCAAAAATTGTAAGAAGTACTGAATTTAAATTTTTTCTAAGTTCTCTTTTAAATAAATCATCAAACGTCTTTGTGTTTGTAATTTGAACATTTGCAACTGCAACAATTACATCCCCTTCATTTATAGGAAGTAATGATACTGGACCATCTTTTTCAATCTCGCTTATTATTACTCCATTTTTATCCTTTAAAGCTTGTCTCTTGCTAACATCTTGCTGAGAAATATTTCTAATTTTAACACCAAGTTCTTTTACACTTAAAGTGGCTGATGCAACTGGTCTTTGGCTTTCTTTATATTCAGCTGCCTCCTCTAATCTCTCAACATTAATTTGTTTTGATAAAAGTTTTTTGTTTCGCCAAACTTTAATCTCAACTGATTTTTTTATTGGTGTCTCACCAACGATCCTTTGTAGTTTTCTTGTGCTTTCAACTTTTTTTCCATCAAATTCTAAAACAACATCTCCCGCTTCAATTCCAGCTTTGTCTGCTGGTCCTCCCTTTGCTACACTAGATATTAAGCTTCCCTCTTGATTTTTAAGACCTAAACTTTCAGCAATCTCTTTTGTTACATCTTGAATTCGAACTCCAATATAACCTCTTTTAGTTTCCCCAAATTGAGCTATTTGATCGATAACTTTTTTTGCAGAGTTTGCAGGAATTGCAAAACCTATTCCAACAGATCCACCGGATTGAGAAAATATTGCTGTATTAATTCCAACAACTTCACCTTTCATATTAAATAAAGGACCACCGGAGTTTCCTTGGTTAATTGGAGCGTCCGTTTGGATAAAGTCATCAATTCTTCCCATGTTAATATCTCTATTACGAGCAGATATAATTCCCTTAGTAACTGTTCCTCCAAGTCCAAATGGGTTTCCAATAGCAATAACCCAATCACCTACTCTTGCTCTGTCAGAGTCTGCAAAGTTTACAAATGAAATTTTATCTTTAGTATTTATTTTTAAAACGGCAATATCTGTATCCTTATCAGTTCCAAGAAGTTTTGCTTCATACTCCTTTCCATTGGTTAGTTTTATTAATATTCCCTCAGCTGATTGAACGACGTGATTATTAGTAATTATAGTTCCTTCTTTATCAATAATAAAACCTGACCCAAGTGCTGTAGTTTTTCTTTTTTGGGTTCTTCCTTGATCAAATTCCTTAAAAAAATCTTCAAAGGGTGATCCAGGTGGAAACTGAAATGGAAATGGATTTTGTTTAGTCTCTATAACTCTAGTTGCTGAAATATTCACAACTGCTGGTGTTAATTTTTCAACTAAATCTGCAAATGTACTAGGTGGTTGCTGGGTATTTGATGGATTAGTAAAAAAAACTACAACTAAGAAAACAGCTATAATTTTTTTTAAAATTGTATTCATTAGAGAAACTTCTTAACTAAAAAAATAATTATAAAGCCTATAATGGCAAAAGTAAGTCCACCTGTTCTAAGTTTTTGCTCTGACATATCTTTAAGCATAGTAAGCATATTTTTCATAGGACCTGGAAAAATTGCATAAAGTATTCCCTCTATAAATAATAACAGACCAATCGCTGTTAATATTTCATCCATTTCTATCTTTTAATTGCTTTTAAACCTGACTCTCCAAAAAATTTAAAAAAATCACTATCTGGAGATAGTACAAGTGATGTCTGTCCACTTTGAAGTGATTTTTC
>VHCA01000062.1 GCA_016882225.1 Candidatus Pelagibacterales bacterium | reverse complement strand
CCCTAGTGCATCCCTTGTGGCAGCTACAATTGCTTTATCTAGTCCTTCATCAAATTTTCCAAAAGGACCCCAGCCTATTTTAAAAGCAGTAAAACCTTTTTTAAGATAAGGCGTGACTACATTTTTCATTCGTTCAGGTTGCTCCATTAATAAGGAGCAATATGGTCTTACTTTTTCTATGTATCGCCCTCCTAGTAAACTTCCGACAGACATCTGTGTAGCTTTTCCTAAAATATCCCATAGCGCAATATCTATACCGCTAATAGTATGGGTAAGTGTTCCTCCCCGACCCATCCAGAAAGTATTTTGATGAAGTTTTTCTGTGACCCGTTCTGGCTCTAATGCATTTTCGTTTCTATATAAAGGTTCAAGCACTTTAAGACCTGCTTCAACTAATCGACCATCGGTAAACACTGAACCATACCCAGTGATGCCTGCGTTAGTATGCACTGCAATCAAGGCATGTATCGAGTCTTCTGGTTGTATCTCTGCTCTCCAGCCCCCTTTAGGACTTTTACCGAATAAGGGTGCAGCTTTTATAGAAGTAATACGAATTGGCGACTTTGAAAAATTATCAATTACTTTTTTACTTTTTTTTGTATTCACAAAATTTAAAAAATTAGTTTAGGTTAATTAATTTTTTTACTTAGTTCAAATTTAATAAACAAAACTCCAAATATTATTATAGCTACCATTCCAAATAGACGGTTAATTTCAATTGGAACACCAAAAATTAGGAAGCTGACAATAGATGACCAAACTAATTGTGAATATTGAAAATTAGCGACAAAGGACAGATTTGAAAGTTGTATAGCATAGACTAAAACTATATGGGAAATAAATCCAAATGTGCCAAGTACAATTAATTGAAGCCAAACCATATAAGAGTTAAAAGGTATCCAATTTACAAAGGTATAAAGAGAAAAAATTACCGTTCCTACAATACCACTATAAAAAACTGCAACGAAGGGTTCCCGGTTCACTGAAATAATTTTCGTTAAATATTGATAAAAAGCCCAGACAATTGGTATCGAGAGCGGAATTAGTAATTGCGGTGAGAAAGTCTTCATCTCTGGTCCAATAGCCCAAACAATGGAAATAAAACTTAAGATCATTAAAATCCAGCCCATACCACTTAATTTATCTTTTAAAAAAAAGGCAGACAATAAAGCTAAAATAAGAGGTGATGAAAAATAAAGAATATAAATATCTACAAGATTAAAATATTTTAATGAAACAAACATACATAGAGTACCTAAGACAAGTAGGGATGATCTTAGAATTTGAAGTTTGAAATTTTTTTTTAAATTTAATTTTGGCTTAAAAATTAAAAAAAAAATAAGCATTGAGAGAAAATGAAAAAAATATCTTCCCCAAATCAATTGATCGATATTGATAATCGAGGTTAAGTGTTTGGCTAAAGAATCCATTAGTACAAACGTGAAGTACGCAGTAGAGGCTAATAGTATTACAATGAAATTAGATTTTTTGATTTCTGTCATGTAGATTACATGACAGCACCAATTTGCCAGGGTGTAAATTCCTCATCACCATATCCATTTAATTCACTTTTGGATTTCTGGCCTGAGGCAGTTTTTAAAATAAGTTTAAAAATTCTTTGACCAGCTTCTTCTAATGTTTCTTCACCATCAATTATCGTTCCACAATTGATATCCATATCTTCACTCATTTTGTTGAACATTGTTGTATTCGTTGCAAGCTTTAAACTTGGTACTGGTTTACAGCCAAAACAGGAACCCCTACCAGTGGTAAAGCAAATAATATTAGCACCTGATGCCACTTGTCCGGTTGCTGATACTGGATCGTAACCTGGGGAGTCCATAAAAATAAAACCTTTGCTTCTTAAAGGTTCAGCATAACTTATAACATCAGCTAAGATAGAATTTCCACCCTTTGCAACAGCTCCTAAAGATTTCTCTAATATAGTTGTAAGTCCACCTTTTTTATTTCCAGGTGCAGGATTGTTATCCATAGAACTGTTGTTAATTTTTGTATAATTCTTCCACCACTCAATTTTTGCAATAAGTTTATCAGCAACTTCTTTACTTACTGCCCTATTAATTAATAAATGCTCTGCACCATAGACTTCAGGGGTTTCAGATAAAATTGAACTCCCACCATTTTTCACAAGCAAATCAGCTGCAACACCTAATGCAGGATTTGCAGATATTCCAGAATATCCATCTGACCCTCCACATTGTAAAGCTAAAGCTAGATGATGAACTGCTTGCGGCGTTCTCTTTATTGTATTTGCTACGTTTAAAAGTTCTCTGATTTGACTAAAAACTTTATCTACTGTTTTTTTTGTGCCTCCCTCATCTTGAATCGTTAAAAAGTGAATACGATTATGTTTTTTCATAGAGTCTACAAATAAGCTTATCTGAGCACACTCGCAGCCAAGACCTACGATAAACACATGTGAAAAATTAGGATGATTTTTAAATCCATCAATAGTTCGTTGAAAAACCTCCATGCCTTCGCTTGATGTATTCATTCCACAGCCAGTAGAATGAGTTATTGCAACAACACCATCGATATTGGGATAATCTTTTAAAATGTGACTGTATTTTATTTTTTCTGCAATAGCTTTGCTTACCGTTGCTGAACAATTAACAGTGCTTATGATGCCAATGTAATTTCTAGTTGCAACTTCACCATTGTCACGAAGAATACCTTCAAAAAATAAGTTACTTTTTTCAGAGTTAATATTTTTTTTTTCAGTAATAGAAAAATTTCTACTAAACTCTCTAAACTCTAAATTATGTGAATGAACATGTTCACCTGGTTTGATAGATTTCGATGCGAAACCAATTACTTGATCATATTTAATAACTGGCTCACCCTTATTAATTGATTTAAGACAAATTTTATGTCCAAAGGGAATGGTATCAATACTTACAATTCCTTGACTAGCTATTTTTGTTTGCGGAGAAATTTCAAAAGTTGTGACAGCAACATTATCATTTTTGTTAAGTTTAATTATATTATTCATGCTTTTGATATATAATTATTATCATCAAAGTTAGTCAACATTTCTAATTATTA
>VHCA01000061.1 GCA_016882225.1 Candidatus Pelagibacterales bacterium | reverse complement strand
TTTATTCTAATTCCTAAATTACCTTTTGAGGCCATTTCTATAGATGAAGATGTCAAACCAGCAGCACCCATATCTTGAATAGATACAATGCATTTTGATTTCATTAATTCTAAACATGCTTCAAGGAGCAATTTTTCTGTAAAAGGATCACCAACTTGTACCGTTGGTTTTTTTTCATCAGAATCTAAGTCAAACTCAGCAGATGCCATAGTTGCACCGTGTATGCCATCTCTACCTGTTTTTGAACCTACATAAACTACAGGATTTCCAATTCCACTTGCAACCGAGTAAAAGATTTTATTTTTTTTAGCTATCCCCACATTCATAGCGTTGACTAAAATGTTTCCATTATAACAATCATCAAACTCTGTCTCTCCTCCAACAGTTGGAACTCCGATACAATTTCCGTAACCACCTATTCCAGAAACAACACCATTTAGTAAGTATTTAGTCTTAGGATGTTTTGGCGATCCAAATCTAATAGAATTTAGATTTGCAACTGGTCTTGCTCCCATCGTAAAAACATCTCTTAAAATACCACCAACACCAGTTGCTGCACCTTGATAGGGTTCAATAAATGAGGGATGATTATGACTTTCGATCTTAAAAATTACAGCATCGCCATTACCAAAATCTACCACTCCAGCATTTTCACCAGGCCCCTGTATAACGTACTTATTTTTAGTAGGTAAAGTTTTTAGCCAAACTCTTGAGGATTTATAGGAACAATGCTCATTCCACATTGCAGAAAATATACCTAACTCAACTAAATTAGGTTTTCTTCCCATTATTTTAATAATTTTTTTAAACTCTTCTTCTTTAAGACCGTGTTTTACAGCAATATTTAAATTAGTTTCTTGCATAGTTTAATAATGAGTTAAAAATAAATTTTCCGTTATCTCCTCCTAATAAAACATCAGAAGCTCTTTCAGGATGTGGCATTAGTCCAAAAACATTAAATGTTGTATTAGCGATACCAGCAATATTCATTAAAGAACCATTCGGATTTGATTCTTTATTAATCAAACCTTTCTGATTACAATATTGAAGTATTATTTGTTTGTTTGTTTTAAGTCTTTTAAGATTTTTTTTATCAATAAAATAATTTCCCTCATTATGTGCTATAGGAATTTTAAGCACTTCATTTTTTTTTGTCTTTAATGTGAAAGGAGTTTTATTATTTATAACTTTTACATAAATATTTTTGCAAATAAATTTTAAGTTACTATTTCTCATTAACACTCCAGGAAGAAGACCGCTTTCAACTAAAATTTGAAAGCCATTACAAATTCCTAAAACTAATTTATTTTTTTTTGCATGTTTGATTACTTCAGACATAATTTTTGATTTGGAGGCCATACTACCGCAACGTAAATAATCACCATATGAAAAACCTCCTGGCAAAACAACAAGATCAACTTTTGGTAAAAAAGTATCGTTATGCCAAACCATTATTGGTTTGATGTTAAATTTTTTTAAAGCAATTTTAATATCACGGTCACAATTTGAACCAGGAAAAACAATTACTGCAGCTTTCATTACTCTGCTATTTCAACTTTAAAATCTTCAATAGTAAGGTTTGCAAGTAGCTTTTTACACATTTCTTCAGTTTCTTTTAAACTCTTGTTTTCATCATTTTCATTTATATTTAGTTCAAATACTTTTCCTTGCCTAACATCACTTACACTTTTAAATCCTATATTATGAAGAGAATTTTTAATCGCTGAACCTTGCGGATCTAGAACGTCTTTTTTTAAAGTTACGTAGACTCTTAATTTCAAAGGTTTATTTATTTTTAAGACTTTTAATTTTTGTAATTCCTGCTTTAATTTCTTTAATATTTGTACCTTCAGGCATAATACCAAGTCTTCTAGCCACTTCTTGATAAGCTTCAACCAGACCTCCAAGATCTCTTCTAAATCTGTCTTTGTCTAGTTTTCTTTCATCTTTAATATTCCAAAGTCTACATGTATCAGGGCTTATTTCATCAGCGAGAACTATTTCCTGATCGTCTCCGATCCAAATTTTTCCAAACTCCAATTTAAAATCTACAAGTTTAATTCCAATACCTCTGAAAATTCCAATTAAAAAATCATTAATTCTAAGGGTTTGCTCAGATATAAATTGCAGCTCATCTCTTGTTGCCCAGTTGAGATTAATAATGTGATCGTCATTGACTAGGGGGTCTCCGAGCTCATCACTTTTATAATAAAATTCTAAAATTGGTCTTTGAAGATCTGTTCCTTCGCTAATACCAAGTCTATTAGACAACGTTCCAGCAGCAATATTTCTTACAACAACTTCGATTGGAATAATTTCAACAGACTTAATAAGCTGTTCACGCATATTTAAGCGTTTAATAAAATGTGTTTTAATTCCTATTTGATTAAGCTGGGTAAATAAAAATTCTGATATTCTATTGTTAAGAACGCCCTTGCCACCAATTACTGCTTTTTTTTTATTATTAAAAGCAGTTGCATCATCTTTGAAGTACTGAATAAAAGTTCCTTTTTCGGGACCCTCATATAAGATTTTAGCTTTTCCTTCGTAAATTAATTTGCGTCTGCTCATGAATTTTTCAATACTCTTGAGAATATAGAATCTGTGTACCTTAAATGAGACTTTAAGTTGAATAATTTTTCAAGGTCGGTTGTTGATAAATATTTTTTAACTACTTTATCTTTATTTAACAAATCAAAAAAACTATCGTTTGTTTTCCAAGCATTCATTGCTTGGCCTTGCACTATTTTATATGCTTTTTCTCTTTGTAGACCCTTTTGAGTAAGTTTTAGCATCACGGTTTGAGAAAAAAAAAGACCTTTAAGTTTTTCTAAATTTTTTTGCATATTATTTGGATAAACAATCAAATTTTGAATAACATCATTAAGTCTATATAAAATAAAATCTAAAGTTACTGTTGCATCTGGACCTATATTTCTTTCAACGCTTGAGTGGCTAATATCTCTTTCATGCCATAAAACGACATTTTCCAAAGATGGAGCAACATAACTTCTCACAAGCCTTGCAAGACCAGTTATATTTTCTGACAGCACTGGATTTCTTTTGTGGGGCATAGATGAAGAACCCTTTTGTC
>VHCA01000060.1 GCA_016882225.1 Candidatus Pelagibacterales bacterium | reverse complement strand
CCTATCCCACATTGAACTTCATCAAGAATTAATAAAATTTCATTTTCGTCACAAAGTTTTCTCAGCGGTTTTAAGCAGTAATCTGGAACAACTTTAATACCCCCCTCTCCAAGAATTGTCTCAAGCAGAATAGCAGCTGTTTTTTCAGTTATAGCTTTTTTTATAGCTCCATGATCACCAAATGGAACTTGATCAAAACCGTCAACTCTAGGTTCAAAACCTAATGTATGCTCCTTATTATTTGCTGCAAATAAGGCTGCAAGCGTTCTACCATGAAAAGCTCCTGAAAAAGTAATAATTCTATTTTTTTCAGGTTTTCCTATTTCAAAGAAATATTTTCTTGCAACTTTGATACTTGCCTCGGTTGCCTCAGCTCCTGAATTAACAAACATTACATAATCTGCAAAAGAAATATCGCACAATCTTTTTGCAAGCAATTCTTGCTCAGGAATAACAAAAGCGTTCGATACATGCCAAAGTTTTTCTGCTTGTTTTTTTAAAGCCTCAACAACATAGGGATGACAATGTCCTAGAGAATTTACAGCAATACCCGCAACAAAATCTAAGTATTTTTCACCATCGGTTGAAAATAAATAAACACCTTCACCTTTTGTAAATGAGATATTTCTTCTTTTATATATTTCTAAAACTGAAGACATACGAGATTAACTTTTTATTCTGTATCCTTTTTCAAAAAGGATATAGCACATAAACCACAAAGCAATATTAAGAATTGATAAATAAATAATTCCAACTTGGATAGATCCATCAGCTTGCCCTAAAAAACCATATCTAAATCCATCGATTGCATAAAAAAAAGGGTTGAGTTGACTGAATAAATGAAAATGATCATTTATTTTTTCTATTGAATAGAAAGTACCTGACAAAAATGAAAGTGGTACAACTACAAAATTTGTTATAGTTGCTAAATGATCAAATTTTTGAGACCAAAGACCTGTTACAAATCCAATTGCTGCCATCATTGATGATCCTAAAATTGCAAAAAGAAAAATTAAAAAAACATTATGAATTGGTACATGCATAAAAGGTATAATAATAATTACCGAAAATACTCCAACCACTAGTCCTCTTGTAATTCCGCCTAACAACATCGCAGTTGTTACCTCAAATGCGCTAAGTGGTGGAAATAAAATATCAACAATATTTCCTTGAATTTTCGCAATCATTAATGAGGAGGATGTATTTGCAAATGCATTCTGTAAAATTTGCATCGAAATTAGTCCTGGAATTAAAAAGATTACAAAATCATGTCCTAGAACTTTTCCTCTTCCGTCACCAATGGCTATTGTAAAAACTGAAGTAAATAAAATTAATGTAACTATTGGTGAAACTATAGTCTGGGCCCATACATTTAAAAATCTTAAAACCTCTTTTTTGTACAAAGTAATAAGACCTAACCAATTAATTCCTATAAGCCTTGGCTCTCTAAATTTAAAAAATTCTATATTCTTCATGAAACGATGTTCTTAAAACATAACGATTAATGTGGATATAATTTAGTATTTACACAAACTGCTGATATTAAAGGTTTTTTAAGTACTATTAATAGTATATTGTACTTCTTATTTAACTACTAATAGTATTTAACCCGCTTATGGTTTGGACACCAGAGAAGACTGAGCAGTTAAAAAAACTTTGGAATGAAGGTCACACAGCTAGTCAAATAGCAGGAATGCTTGGTGATGGAATAACTAGAAATGCGGTTATTGGAAAATCTCACAGGCTTGGACTTGCAAGCAGAGCCAACTCCAGAAATATATGCATTCAACGTAACGAACCAAAATTTCATCACAGAAACAGTATTCCATTAAAAAAACTTAGAAAACCAAGAGGTCTTAGAGCAGTTGTTATTGAAAAAGATTTTGAACCTGAAAACCCAACTTCGCTAGAAAATTTATCTGAAAAAACTTGTAGATGGCCTATTAATCATCCAAATGAAGAAAATTTTTATTTTTGTGGAAGAGCTCCCATGCAAGAAAGAGTATATTGCAAACTACACGTCCTTCATGCTTACCAACCTAGAGGCGCTAGGGCTGAGGAAGGAGATAATAAAACTAAAGTTAACGAGGAGCTTCCAAACTTTATAGAAAAAAAGATCAAGACAGCTTAAATATCCGCATCAAGAGAATATCCTGAAGATCTAACAGTTCTAATTAAATCAATTTTATTATTTTGATTTAGAGTTTTTCTAAGTCTTCTTATATGAACATCGATTGTCCTCTGTTCTACATTAACAGAATCTCCCCATACGCCATTTAAAAGTTGTTCCCTTGAATACACTCGTTTAGGATTTTTAATTAGAAAATCTAAAATTTTAAATTCAGTTGGTCCTAATTTTATTTCATCATTTCCTCGAAATATTTTTTTTGTTATGCGGTCAATTTTTAAATCTTGGTAAATTGATATATCTTCGACCAAAGTTGGTTTTGTTCTCTTCAATAAAGATTTTATTCTAAGTAATATTTCTTTTTGACTAAAAGGTTTTGTAACATAATCATCGACTCCAGTTTCAAATCCTACTATTTTATCCTCTTCTTGACTTTTTGCTGTAAGCATTAAAATTGGAATTGTTTTAAAAATTTTATTTTTTTTTAATTGTCTACATACTTCAACTCCTGAAAAATCAGGTAACATCCAGTCAAGAATAATTAAATCTGGAATATTATTTTTTATACTCTGAATTCCTTCCTCTCCACTTTCAGCTGATTTAACTTTGTATCCCTCTTTTGTGAGATTATATTCTAATAAAGTGATGATAGGTTTTTCATCCTCAATAATTAAAATATTTGCGGACATTCAAAACTTTTACTCTTCTGTCGATCTTTTTTTTGATCGTGTTCCTTTAATTTGATCTCCGGTTACTAAAAAATAAATGTTTTCTGATATATTAGTTACATGATCACCAATTCTTTCAATATGTTTTGCTGCAAATAAAAACTGCGTAGAAATTTCGAGATTTTTTTTATCTTTTTTCATAAAAAACATAGCTTCATCCATTGCCTTATTAACTAAATCATCAACCTCAAGATCACTATTCCAAACTCTAAAAGCTAAATCCTTTGTTCGCCTTGAATAA
>VHCA01000059.1 GCA_016882225.1 Candidatus Pelagibacterales bacterium | reverse complement strand
ACTGCAATTGCCTCTCCACCACTTGCAACTCTTCCTAAGTGAAAAGTTGCAATATTAATTTTATTATCAGCTAATATTTTTGAAAGATCTCTAATAAATCCAGGTTTATCATTATTTGTAACATAAAGATTGTGCTCAGATAATTCTGCCTCAATTTTTATTCCTTTTATTTCTACAATCCTAGCCTTACCCCCAAATATCGTCCCAGATACTGATCTTGTTTGTTTATCAGTTGTTACGGTTAACTTTATTAGAGACTGATAATCAGTTTCTTTTTGATGTTTAACTTCAGAGATAGATATGGATTTTGATTTCGCAACTATTATAGAATTTATAACATTAATACTTTCAGTTGTTGGTCTTAAAAGATTAAAAATAATAGTTTGGGTGATAGGGGCTGTGTTTATGTTTGATACACCTCCTTCAAAATCTATTTGAACAGCTTTAACTGCATTTTCTGTAAGTTGTCCTGCAAAACCACCTAGAATATTAGCGAGTTTAAGAAATGGTTTTACAGACTGATGTTCTTTTGCTGTAAGTGAGAAAGTATTTACTGCATTTGAAATAGCACCCGTTTTTAAAAAATCAGATATTTGCTGCGCTATTTGCACAGCAACTTTTTCTTGGGCCTCTGCAGTTGATGCTCCAAGATGAGGGGTTAGAATTAGGTTTTTAGTTCCTAGTAAGGGACTATTTTTAGGTGGTTCTTCAATAAATACATCTAATGCAGCACTTGCAACATGTCCATTTTCAAGATTTTCTTTTAAGGCAACTTCATCAATAAGTCCTCCTCTTGCACAATTAATTATTCTAATTCCTTTTTTCATTCTTTTAAAAGATTCTTTATTAATTATATTTTTTGTTTTTTCATTAAGAGGGGTGTGGAGAGTTATAAAATCTGATCTTCTGAATAAATCATCCAAAAGAACTTTTTCAACTCCAAGCTCTACAGCTTTTTTATCTTGTAGGAAAGGATCATAAACTATTACTTTTAAATTTAATCCTAAAGCTCGTTGAGCAACTATCGTTCCAATATTTCCACAACCAATGATTCCAAGAGTTTTACCTGTTATTTCTGCTCCTTTAATTGAATTTTTTTCCCACTTACCTTCGTGAGTACTTCTATCTGCAAAAGGTATCTGACGAGCAGTTGAAAATAATAATGCTAATGCGTGTTCTGCTGTTGTTATAGAATTACCAAAAGGAGTATTCATCACTATTTTTCCAAATTTTGTTGCAGCATCAAGATCTACATTATCGACTCCAATTCCAGCTCTACCAATAACTTTAATTTTTTTTGAATTTTCTATAACTTCTTTTGTAACTTTAGTTGCTGAACGAACAACTAAGGCATCACAGTCTTCAAGTTCTTTAATTAAACCTTTAGTATCAAGGTCAGTTTTAATCTTTGTTTGAATATTATTTTCCTTAAATATAGAGAGGGCTTCCTCACTTAATTTATCTGCTATTAGAACTTTATACATTAATATTGCTTAAATAGGCCCATTTTATCCAAGGTAGAAGTTTTTCGATATCTAAACTATCAACCGTCGCTCCACCCCAAATTCTAAAACCTAAGGGGGCTGTTCTATAAGAATTAATGTCATAAGCAACGTTTTCTTTTTCTAAAGTCTGATTTGCAGCTTTAATTACGTTGGTTTGATTTTCTTTTGATAATTTTTTAAAATTAGGATCTACTATTTTTAGACAAATACTAGTTGAAGAAATTGTGTCTTCTCTTTCGGATAAGAAATCAATCCAATTCTTATTTTCTTTTACCCAAAACTTTACCTCTTGAAGATTTTTTTGCGATCTTTTAATTGCTCCATCTAAACCACCAATAGATTCAATCCAGACAAGTGCATCTATGCAATCTTCAACACATAGTAACGAAGGTGTGTTAATTGTCTCTCCTTCAAATATTCCTTCAATAACTTTTTTGTTTTCTGCAAGTCTATAAATTTTTGGAATTGGCCAACTTGGCTTATAATTTTTTAATCTATCAATTGCTTTAGGTGATAATACGATCATTCCATGTGCGGCTTCACCTCCTAAAACTTTTTGCCAAGACCAAGTTATCACATCAAGCTTGCTACAATCCATTGGCATTGCAAATATTGAGGATGTTGCGTCACATAAAACTAAGCCTTTTCTATCATTTTTAATCCAGTCAGAATTAGGTACACAAACACCTGATGTTGTTCCATTCCAAGTAAAGACGACATCATTATTAAAATTAACTTTTGTCAAATCTGGAATTTTACCATAATCAGCCTGATGAACTTTTAAATTTTTTAGTTTCAGTTCGTTAACACAATCCTTAACCCAGTCATTTCCAAAATTTTCCCAGCCTAAAATTTCAACATCTAGGTGACCAAGCAAACTCCACATAGCCATTTCAATTGCACCTGTATCTGAGCCTGCAACAATTCCTACTCGATAATCTTTTGGTAGTTTTAGAATACTTTTGGATAAAGTAATTACCTCTTTTATTTTTTCTTTTCCTATCTTTGATCTATGTGATCTTCCAAGTGAAAATGTTTGAAGACTAGAAACTGACCAACCTGGTCTTTTTGAACAGGGTCCGGAAGAAAAGTATGGGTTATTAGGTTTAAGTTTTGGACGCTCTACCATATAAAATCTAGGCCCCTAAAATAGGGGCCTAAAATTAAAAAAAATTAAGCAGCTACAGGAAGGCCTAGTTTATGTTTTTTTGCTATTCCTGATAGAAAATTCCATAAAAACTTTGCAGTTTTCAAAGCAGCTTTTTCTGCTTTTTCTTGATCTTGTACTGATAAACCATCAAGTAAATTTTCACATTCTTTTCTATGATAAACATCTGCTTTTTTGTGGACTTCAAAAAATGCAAGCCCATCATCTGAAGTTACACCATAATGCTCTTTTAAGCCTTTTATTTTAACATCAGCAATTTCAGGAATTTGTCTCTCATACGTATATAAAGAAGCTAATCCTTCAGGGTAACTAGATCTTGCTTGTTTAAAAAAATTGTCAATCATCTGTGATGTAAAACCCTCTATTTTTACTTTTTCAATGTTATTTTTGTCTGCACCAAGAGCTAGTGCAAATTGCTTCCAAAGCTTTGGATGGTCGTTTTTTGAATCCTCCTCGTCATTCAAATTTTCAAGAAGAATTTTTCTATCACTAATGTCTTCACAAATTGAATGGGTTGCACTTAT
>VHCA01000058.1 GCA_016882225.1 Candidatus Pelagibacterales bacterium | reverse complement strand
GCTTTATACCTTTCAAAAGCTACAGGATCCTCGCCTATTACAAGGTGTAATCGTGCCTGTAAGCCGTGTTTGATGCTATTTCTTGAGGACTTAAACTTTCCAGTTGCAGTTTTAGGCCCAGTTGAATGTTTAGCATTTCTTCTATTGGCTTCTATTCTTTTAATAGAAACTACATTTGTTTTTTCTTTTGTCATAACTATCCTCCATATTTAATTTACTATTAGAGGATTTTATCAGATAAAAAATACCGAAGGGTTGCCTGTATTAATCAAGGTAAACTATTCTATAATAGAGGCTTGTTTATTGATTTCTTTAGGGAAGCGTTTATATAAATTTTCATATTTTTGTCTTACAGATTTGTAAAAATCAGGTTCATCTTTCCACTGTCTTTTGATCTTATGATTGTGTTTAAATAAATCTAAATCTGTACGAATTGCATAATGAATATCTTGTTCCCCTTCTCTTCTTCTGACTAAATTTCCGTAAATATCTCTTAGAGGTTTACCATACTTTATTCTGATTAAATTTTTTCTAATTACAGAAAATATCAATATCTCTTTAAATTTAGGTTGTTTATGATGCTTTGCTCTCCAAATAATGTCACAGACATCAAACCAGCTATAACCTAACTTTTTTGCAAGTTTCCTTACACCGCCCCACCCTGAATATTCTTGCTTCATAGATAATATTAATTGTGGGCTAATTATTTAGTCAAGAGATTACATTTAATGAGTTATTAAATTTGGTGACCGCGGCTGGAATAGGACTTCTTGCTTTGGGGCTTTCTGCCAGTGCCGAGGAAATCGGGCCAACCTTTCCATCCCTCACTATAATATCTATTATAAGGATCTCTTGGAATATCGATTGGTAATTTATTGTGTTTAATATATTTAAACTAATCTTTTTTAGATGAAATTTTTAATTTCTTAACAAAATTTTTTGCATCTCTAATGTTTTTAAAAAAACGTTTACCAGTGGATATATTTCCTGAACCTAAAAATTAGATCTTAACATTTGCTCTATCCTTTCTTTCTTTCTTGTTTTTTATTTGAGTCTTCTAAAATATAATCGTTATAAATACTATGAATTTTTACCAAATATTAATAAGTCGCTTTAATAATGAAAATTGCTAAAAATAAAAAAAAATTTTTAAAACCGTATTTACATTTTTCAATTCTCTCAAGCATTTTGCTATGGAATTCTTCAGCACTTGCTGCAACCAATGACAACATCAGTGCTATCTTACAAAGAGAATTAGAATTACAATTAAAAAAATCAGCACCGCCCCCTCTACCTAAGGTACAAAAACCTATTGAGCAGAAAAAACCTGTGGAAGGTGAACAAACAGTTCAAATCAAAAACTTTTTATTTAGTGGTAATAAATTATTAACTGAACAAGAGTTACAAAGCGTTGTTGAAAAATGGAAAAATAAATCGTTAACATTTGATGATTTACAAAACGTCATTGCAGACATTCAAGAATACTACTCATCTAAAAATCGTATTGTAAAAGCCCTTTTACCTGAACAAGAGATTAAAGATGGAATTATTAGCATTAAAATAGTTGAAGGTGTTTTAGGCGATGTTGTAGTTGAACAAAAAAGTCAAAAACCAAGAATGACTGCTGAGACTGTAAAAAAATACTTTAAGGGTGAAAAAGATTCTATTTATATCGACACTAAAGACTTACAGCGTAAAATCTTTATTTTAAATGATCTTCCAGGTGTTAATGCCATTGGTACATATGAGCAAGGCAAAAAAGAGGGTGAAAGTAACTTTAAAGTTACCGTTGAAGATACACCTTTCTTTAAAGGTGAGCTAGCTGCTGCAAACTTTGGCTCTAAATCCACAGGTTCTAATCAAGCCATTGCTAACGTAAGTTTTAATAATATCTCAGGAATTGGAGATTTATTTTCTGTTAATGGAATTAAATCTTCTGGATCTGATTATGTGCAAGGATCTTACGCAGTTCCAATTTTATACGATGGCTTAAAACTTGCGCTGAATGCATCAAAACTGGATTATCAAACTTTATCTAGTTTCAGTTCAACTAATCAAAGCAGAGGTGATGCTAAAACATATGGTGCTAACTTTACTTATCCTGTCTACAGAACCGATCGAGCAAGTGTGAATGCTAAAGTGGGTTATGAAACTAAAGATTATCTAAACACGAACGTTTTAACTGCTGCAACAATAAGCGATTACAAAATTGATAACATGATCGCAGGATTAAATGGTTTTTTATATAACAATGATCAATCTTCAATAAGTTACAATACCAATGTAACCTTTGGACGATTAAAAATTAACGATGCCGCACAAGAAACATCGGATAATACTTCTGCAAAAACAAAAGGTTCATTTGAAAAATTAGCCTTTAATATCAGCAGAAATCAAACACTTCCTGATCTTAAAAATACAAATTGGTTAATCTCAGTGGATGGTCAAACTGCAAATAAAAACTTAAACTCATCAGAGCAAATGAGTTTGGGTGGACCTTATGCGGTTAGAGCTTATCCAACCGGCCAAGGCTCAGGTTCACAAGGGATGATTATAAAGACAGAGTTACAATATCCTTATGATAAAAACTTCACCTTTGGACCTTTTCTTGATGTTGGCTTCATAAAACAATACATCAACACATATACGAATTGGCAAGGAAGCACTCGTGCAAAAAACGATTACAGTTTAGCAGCAACAGGTATTACAGGAACGTACAAATATAATGAGTTCAATGTAAATGGAAATTTAGCTTATAGAATTGGTGACAATCCATTACACACTTCAACAGGTGAACGATTGAACGCTGATAATGATTATAAGAGAGTTCAAGCCTGGATTAGAGCATCCTATAATTTCTAGCAGTTAAGATATTTTTTATTGTGCCTCTTCTAAATTAATATTTAAAAAAGATTTTAATGATTTTTTAAATATAGTATTTACTTTTGATAAAGCAGAGGAATTATCAATATTAGTCTTTTGATTGCTGTCTGTATCTGACCTAAAGAAATCTACTAAAATTCTTTTATTTGTAGTTCCATTATCCACCTGAATAAAATCTGATTTAATATTTTTTGAATTGATAAATTTAATATTTGTAGAAGAATTTATATTGTTAATTGGTTTTGCAATAACAATTTTCTCATCATTGATTTTTACATTAGGTACACTTTTTCCCACAACATTTTGTGATACAGAA
>VHCA01000057.1 GCA_016882225.1 Candidatus Pelagibacterales bacterium | reverse complement strand
AAAATTTTAACTTTAATAGTTAAAGCAAAAAAACCAATCATTTATACTGGTGGAGGGGTTATAAATTCTGGAGACAAAGCAACAGAACTTGTTAGAGAATTTGTAAAAATTACTGGTTTTCCAATAACATCAACACTTCAGGGGCTTGGAGCATATCCTGGAGATGATGATAAGTTTTTAGGTATGCTTGGCATGCACGGAACATTTGAAGCAAATAATGCGATGCATGACTGTGACTTAATGATAAATTTAGGCGCAAGGTTTGATGATAGAATTACTGGAAAAATTGATAAATTTTCTCCAAACTCAAAAAAAATACATATTGATATTGACCCTTCATCAATTAATAAAATAATTCAAGTTGATCATTCTCTAGTTGGAGATGTTGGAGAAGTTTTATCAAGACTAATATCTGTTTTTAAAAAAAAATATCCTAACTTTGAAAAATCAAATAAAGGAAATATTAGTGAGTGGTGGAAAAGGATTGATAAATGGAGAGAGAGAAAATCCTTATCTTTTGAAAACAGTACTAAGACTATTAAGCCCCAATATGCAGTTCAACGACTGTATGAACTTACAAAAGATAAAGACACTTTTATTACAACTGAAGTAGGTCAGCACCAAATGTGGGCGGCGCAGCATTATAAATTTAATAAACCAAATAGATGGATGACTTCAGGCGGTCTTGGAACAATGGGGTATGGTCTTCCTGCTGCAATTGGAGTTCAAATCGCAAATCCTGGAAAATTAGTTATTGATATTGCAGGTGAAGCTTCAATTTTAATGAACATACAAGAATTATCAACTGCAGTTCAGTACAGGCTTCCAGTTAAAATATTTATTATCAATAACCAATATATGGGAATGGTAAGACAGTGGCAGGAGTTATTGCATGATAAGAATTACTCTGAAAGTTATACAGAAGCACTTCCTGATTTTGTTAAGCTTGCTGAAGCGTACGGTGCAATTGGTATTAGAGCGAAAACTCCAGATGAACTTGATGAGAAAATAAAATTGATGTTGCAGTCAGATAAGCCAGTTATTTTTGATTGTGTTGTAGATAAAGTTGAAAATTGTTTTCCAATGATACCTTCAGGAAAGGCACATAATGAAATGATACTTGGACCAGCTGATAAGGAAGATAAAAAGATAAGTGAGGAAGGAAAAGTTTTAGTATGATTAAACACTTATCAGCTTACCCCGAACTAAATATTAAAGAGAAAAGTGAAAGGCATATTATGGTTGTTTGGGTTGATAATGAGGCCGGGGTTCTTGCTAGAATTGCAGGTCTTTTTTCAGGACGGGGTTATAATATTGAGTCACTTGCAGTTGCGCAGGTTGATGATGAAAAACATATTTCAAGAATAACCATTGCAACCAATGGAACAAAGTCTGTAATTCATCAAATCAAAGCACAGCTATTAAAATTAGTACCAGTTCATAAAGTTGCATCGTACGAAGTGAATAATAAATCAATTTTTAGAGAACTTGCACTTTTAAAGGTACTTGTAACAGGGGATAAATTAAAAAAAGTAAAAAAACTTTGTAATTCTTTTAAAGCTAAAATTCTTGATCAAACGAAAAACTCAATGATCATTGAGTTAAATTCTTATCAGGAGGATATAGACAAATTAATTAAAAGCCTTAAACCTCTTGGACTTGCAAGTACTTCAAGAACAGGACCTCTTGCAATGGTAAAGGGAGCTGAATTAAAAGAAATGAATAAAGGAAAAGTTATATGAAAATATTTTACGATAAAGACGCAAATAAAGAATTAATTAAAAATAAGAAAATTGCAATTTTTGGTTTTGGAAGTCAGGGGCATGCCCATGCATTAAATTTAAAAGATAGTGGGGTAAAGGACGTTGTTATAGCTTTAAGAGAAGATTCTAAAAGTAGACCCAAAGCAGAGGCAAGCGGATTTAAAGTTATGAACTTATCAGATGCAGCTGAGTGGGCGGATGTAGTAATGGTTTTAACACCTGATGAGTTACAATCTCAAATTTATAAAAATCATATTGAACAGAGAATGCGTCAAGGATCAACTTTAGCATTTGCACATGGTTTAAATATTCATTTTGAACTTATCAGTCCAAGAAAAGATTTAGATGTTTTTATGATTGCACCAAAAGGACCTGGACATTTAGTTAGAAGTGAATTTCAAAAAGGTGGTGGTGTTCCGTGTTTAATGGCAGTTCATCAAGACGGTTCAGGAAAAGCAAGGGAAGTTGCCTTGTCTTATGCTAGCGCAATTGGTGGTGGAAAATCTGGTGTGATAGAGACTACTTTTAGAGAAGAGTGTGAAACAGATTTATTTGGTGAACAAGTAGTTTTATGCGGTGGTCTTGTTGAATTAATTAAAAAAGGTTTTGAAACACTTGTGGAAGCTGGCTACTCACCAGAGATGGCATATTTCGAATGTCTTCATGAAGTTAAATTAATCGTCGATCTTATTTATGAAGGTGGAATTGCAAATATGAATTACTCGATATCTAATACTGCGGAGTATGGAGAGTATGTATCTGGAAAAAAAATTATAGATGATAAAACTAAAGAAAGAATGAAAGAAGTTTTAAAAGATATTCAATCTGGAAAATTTACTAAACTCTGGATGGATGAAAACAAAATTGGCCAAAAGAATTTTTTAAGAATGAGAAAAGAGCTATCGGAACATCCAATTGAAAAAGTTGGTGAAAAGTTGAGAGCTCTTATGCCTTGGATTGCAAAAAATAAGCTCGTAGATAAAAGCAAAAATTAAAAAATTTCTTTATTTTAAGAGCATTTTTTAAATGCTTAAGCTTTAGAATTATTGAAATATATAGATTTTTTATAAGTGCTAATTTACAACCATAGATAAATGTCAAAAAAACAAAAAAATAGAATTATAATTTTCGACACCACTCTTAGAGATGGAGAGCAATCTCCTGGAGCTTCAATGAGTCTTGAAGAAAAGATTAAAATTGCAAAAGCGTTTGAAGACTTAGGTGTTGATGTGATGGAAGCTGGTTTTCCTGCAGCATCCAATGGAGATTTTGAGGCGGTATCTGAGATTGCAAAAATATTAAAAAATACAATTCCGTGTGGTCTTGCAAGGGCTGTTAAAAGTGATTTGGAGAAATGTAGAGATGCATTAAAATTTTCAAAGCACTATAGAATTCACACTTTTATTTCTACAAGTCCGCTTCATATGAAGCATAAATTAAAAAAATCTCCAAAAGAGGTT
>VHCA01000056.1 GCA_016882225.1 Candidatus Pelagibacterales bacterium | reverse complement strand
TCATTAAAAATTAACGCCCCCGAAGGGGCGTTAAAAAATTATATTATAATTTATCTACTAGCTGCTTGAGCTGCTTTTATAAGATCAGGACCAATATCTTTTTCAAACTCTTTATATACTGGCTCTAAAGCTTTTTTCCATGCAGCAAGCTGATCAGCAGTAAGTGGTTTAACTTTTGCTTTGTTTGAAGCTACAATTTGTTTTTTTGCATCTTCATTCATCGAATTTGCAATCTGATAAGTATAAATCGTTGCTTCATTCATTGCCTCCGTTAGACCTTTTCTAATGTCAGCAGGCAAACCTTCCCACCATTTTTTATTAGTCACAACCATGTAATCTAAAATTCCATGGTTTGTTTCAAGAATGGTTGACTGAACTTCATGGAATTTTTGTGAAAACATATTTGAGTATGAGTTTTCTTGTGCATCTACAACGCCAGTTTGTAACGCTTGATACACTTCAGCAAATGCCATTTTTTGTCCAGTTGCTTTTAGGTTTTTAAAAAAAGACTCATAAACATCAGATGCTTGAATTCTAAATTTTAAACCAGCAACATCTTGTGGAAGAGATATATCTTTTCTTGCCGATATATGTCTCATTCCATTTGCCCAGTAAGCTAATCCTAAAATATTTTTGTCTTCCATAGATTTTAGTAAAGCTTGACCTTCTTTAGAATCTTGGAATTTCCTAGATGCATTTGCATCTTTGAAAATAAATGGAAGGTCGAATACCTGAACTTTTTTTGTATACCGGTCAAATTTTGAAATTGAAGGCGCCAATATTTGCACGTCATTAAGCAATAATGCTTCTAATTCTTTAGCATCACCAAATAATTGTGAGCTTGGGAATACTTCAACTTTAACTTTTCCTGGTAGTTTTTTTTCAGCAAGTTCTTTAAATTTTAAAGAAGCCAAACCTTTTGGTGTATTTTCAGCAACCACGTGGCTCAATTTAATAGTCATAGGTGTTTGAGCTATTGCTGAAATTCCAAAGGTTGAAGATGCTAAAAAAAGAATGGCAGTAAATACTGCACTTAGCTTTTTAAACATTATAATCTCCCTTATTTAATTAATTAATTTACCTAAGATTATAGGCAGAACTGGCAAAAACAATATTAAAAAATGTAGGAAAACTATGAGTTTTAATCTAAAATATTTTAAATGTTAAATCCAACCAAAGTTTCTATTTCAGATTTAAAACTTAAAGATAAATCTCTGCTTAAAGATAAGTGCTTCGTTAGTGGCAGCTGGACTGGATCATCTTTAACATTTGAGGTTAGAAATCCTGCAAACGGTTCAAAGATTGTTGATGTTCCAAATTTTAAAAAAAAAGAAACATCACTTGCTATAGATGCAGCCTTTAATGCTTTTAAAAGTTGGTCGAAATTGACAGCTCACGAGCGATCAAATGTATTGAAGAAGTGGTATCAATTAGTCATCGATAACCAAGATGATCTTGCAACCATAATGACTGCAGAGCAAGGAAAGCCTCTACAGGAAGCAAAAGGAGAAATTGTTTATGCAGCAAATTTTATCGAATGGTTTGCTGAAGAAGCAAAGAGAGTTTATGGAGATGTGCTTCCAGATCCAATTAAAGAAAAAAGGATGGTTACAATTAAGCAGCCAGTTGGAGTGTGTGCTGCAATAACTCCATGGAATTTTCCTGCAGCTATGATTACTAGAAAATGCGCACCAGGGCTTGCTGCAGGTTGCACATTTGTAATTAAACCTGCAGAGCAAACTCCACTTACGGCACTAGCTTTTGTAGCACTTGCGGAAAGAGCAGGATTTCCAAAGGGTGTTATAAATATTATTACCGGAGAGCCTGAAGAAATTGGAAAAGAAATAACTTCAAATCCAAAAGTTAGAAAGATTTCATTTACGGGAAGCACTGTAGTTGGAAGAATTTTGATGGAGCAAAGTGCAGGTACAGTTAAAAAATTATCACTCGAGTTAGGTGGCAATGCTCCATTCATCGTATTTGATGATTGCGATATTGATGCTGCGGTTGAAGGGTTGATGCTTGGCAAATATAGAAACACCGGGCAAGTTTGTGTTTCACCAAACCGAGTTTATGTTCAAGAAAAAATTTATGATAGTTTTGTAAAAAAAGTTGTTGAAGCATCAAATAAGCTTGTTGTTGGAAATGGACTGGAAGGAAGTCCAAACATCGGCCCTTTAATTGATGATCAGGCAGTTAAAAAAGTTAAGGAACATATTGCAGATGCCGTTCAAAAAGGTGCAAATGTAGAAATAGGTGGGAAGACTCATAAATTGGGCGGAAGATTTTTTGAGCCAACAGTTCTTTCAAATGTAAACAAAACTATGAAGCTTGCAAATGAAGAAACTTTTGGACCCGTTGTTCCTTTTTTCAAATTTAAAACAGAGGAAGAAGTTATTGAACTTGCAAATAATACTGAGTTTGGACTTGCATCTTATTTTTATTCAAAAGATATCTCAAGAGTTTGGAGGGTAGCAGAGGCCATTGAAACAGGAATGGTTGGAATAAATACTGGAATTTTTGCAAGTGCCTACATGCCATTTGGGGGAGTAAAACAATCCGGCATTGGAAGAGAAGGAGCAAAATACGGAATTGAAGAATATTTAGAGGTAAAATCCTTATCTTTCGGCAATATAAAATAATTTTAAGTGATAAAACAAATTCCATCAAAAGATTTAGAGAAATTTATAAAAGAAAATCCATCGTCAATACTACTAGACGTACGAACTGAGGAAGAATGGAATATGGTTGGAAAGCCCTCGGGTAAAAAACTTAAAATAAAAACTTATTTTATTTCACTTTTAAAAGGCGTTCAAAGAATTAAGAATGATAACTTTGTACACGATGTGAATAGTAAAAAAATTTCAAAGGAAGATCCAATATTAGTTATTTGTAGATCCGGACAAAGGTCGCAAATGGCTGCAACTTTGCTTCAACAAGAGGGTTATAAAAATTGTATAAATATTTCAGATGGTTTTGAGGGAAATGTTAACGTTGGACATGGTTGGAAAAATTCTAATCTTCCGGTTGAATAATTAATCTAACTTAATAACCCCAATAGCTTCAATTGGCCTAGAGCTTACAACGTACTCTGAATGATCGTTGCTGTTAAGAGTTACTCGTATTTGGTTTAATGGCTGAGATAATTGGTCTTTAGAAATGTGATACCATTCTGAATAAATTCTATTTTTTTTTCCATTAATATAAAGATGAGCATGCCCCTCATTTGAAGTATTAGCCTTATTAATTTTTTCAGGAACAAATTTAAAATTTTTAG
>VHCA01000055.1 GCA_016882225.1 Candidatus Pelagibacterales bacterium | reverse complement strand
TCAAAAAAATTACAACATAAAAAATGGCCTTACTTTAAAGAGTTTATTCAAATTTTAAAATCTAGTAACTTAAACTTAGATATTGTAGTTGCGCCAGGACCGGGTGAAGAAAAAGAAGCAGAAAACTTTGGAGTCACCGTTGCAACTCATAACAATAAATTTATAGATTTATTTCAACTAGCCTCATTAATAAAAAATTCTTTTTTTGTTGTTGCAAATGATACCGGACCAGCACATATGGCTGCACACCTTGGTGTTAGAGGGGTTGTTCTTTTTGGGTCACATACAAGTCCAGATAAAGTATCTATTGAAAGAGAAAAGTTCATTGCGCTTCAAGTAGATGACCTAAAGTCACTTACTGCAGACAAGGTATTCGGATTAATTAAAAGCTCAATTATGAATTAATAATTTTTTTATAGTCTTTTATAATATTTTCCCAATAAAATTGTTTTGAAAATTCTTTGGCATTTTTACCAAGTGTTAAATATTTTTTATTTTCAATCATTAGTTTTATATTCTCATAAATTTCTTCTAAATTATTTCCATCACACAAATAACCTGTTTCTCCATGCTTAATTGCATCTGATGCTCCACCATCTTTTCCTCCTATGGATGGTATTTCATAACTTGCTGCCTCAATGTAACTTATTCCAAATCCCTCAATAGATTTACCCTCAATTCTTGATGGCATTAAAAAAAAATTTGAATTTTTAATAAGAGCATTTTTTAAGCCTTGAGATATTTCTTTAAAAAAAAGCACATGATTTTCTAAACCGGTTGATCGTACAATGTTTTTAAGTGTATCCTCCTCATCACCATTTCCAATAATTACATACTTAAATGAGGGGTAAATCGACTTTATATTCTTTAAGGCTAATATTGAAAAATCAATACCTTTTCTCTTATCAAATCTCCCAACCGTAATAATCTTAATACTTGCATCTTCAAATATTTTTTTTGATTCTAAGTCTTCGTTATTTGAAATTTCATTAGGCTTATGAATTCCAGGATGAATAACTATTATTTTTTTTTCTTCAATTCCAAGATTAATCGCTAATTTTTTCGTAAAATGAGAGTTTGCAACAATAATGTTAGCTTTTTTAAATGCCAGAAGCATTCTTTGGTTAAGGGTTGAGTTTCTTTCATGATTAATTTCTTTGCCATGAATAAGACAAATAATGCCAATTGTTTTTGCAATCTCATCAGGAATTCGCTCTATACTTTTCCAGTGGTCAGCAATAATTTTTTTGAATTTATTTTGTCTAATAATTTCTTTTAAAAAATTTATTTTTCTTAATTTTTTTAAAAACTTAAAACCTCCAAATCTAAAAATCTTATAATTTTTATTATCATCATAAGATTTATCCCCAACAAATTTATCTGCTAAAACTATAGTTTGATAATCTAAGCTAAGTGTTTCCGCTAAGCCTCCCATTAGACTTTGCATTCCACCAATCTCGGGCGGAAAACTTCTAGTTGCTATCAGAAGCATTTAGCTATTTTTCCACTTAATATTGCAACCCATGCTTGGAAATTGTTTTTGTGGGCCTTTTGAGGTTTTTGAAATTTCTTTCATAGCAAGTAAAAGTTCGCTTTGGCCATTTAATTCTGGTTTTAAGTTGTTAAGTTTTCTAATTCTTCCTCTATACTGGAGTTCATCAGATTTATTATATCCAAAGAAATCAGGTGTACACACTGCTCCATACTTTTTTGCAACCTCCTGGGTTTCATCAAAAAGATAAGGAAAATTAAAATTATGTTTTTTTGAAAATTTAATCATATTTTCAAAACTATCTTCAGGATATTCGATTACGTTATTAGACATTATTGCAACTGATTTAATATCTTCTTTTAAAAGAGTATTAGTAACTATAACAATTTCATCAATCACCGCTTTAACATACGGACAGTGATTACATATAAACATTATAAGAGTTCCATTTTTACCTTTTAAGTTTTCTAATGAAGCAAGCTTTTCATTTGTAGACTTCAATTTGAATGCATGAATTTTTTCACCGAAATTACAAATGGGAGTTTCGATTAAAGCCATTTATATATTTTACTATTTACTATTTTTGTTATGAATAAGGCATGATTTATCAGCTAGGAAAAAAAAGTGTAACAAAAAATAAAAATTGCTGGGTGGCTCCTAATGCGAGTGTCATCGGAGATGTAACTTTATCTAAAGATGTAAGCATATGGTTTAATGCTGTATTACGGGGTGATATAGAAAATATTTTTATAGGCGAGGGTAGTAACGTTCAAGATAACTGCGTTCTTCATACAGACAAGGGCTATCCTTTAAAGATTGGATCTTACGTAACCGTTGGTCATCTTGTTATGTTACACGGCTGTACAATTCACGATAATAGTTTGATTGGTATAGGATCAACTATTCTAAATAAAACAGTCATTGGAAAAAATTGTATTGTGGGTGCTAATTCTTTAATACCAGAAGGTAAAATAATTCCTGACAACTCCCTTGTTATAGGTAGTCCAGGAAAAGTAATACGTGAACTAAAACCTGAAGAAATTAAGGGTATAAGAGAAAATGCTGAACACTATGTTGAAAATTGGAAAAAATACTTAAACGATCTTAAATAAAATCTAAGGCATCATCCAAATACTATTATTTTTATCAAGATCAAATTTTGCTCTTCTATGGCCTTGTGAGGCAAGATATAGCCATTCGAATGTTTTAATTTTGCTCTCAATTACACAAAAATTTTTATATCCTGTCTCACTTTCTTCCTTTGTAGGTAAGTTGCTTTCAAAATCTTTAGATAAATTAGATGCAGACTCTTCAAGAAATTCACCTGGAGCCTGAGAAGATAAGTAGCATTTTCGACTTATTATTTGTGTTTTTTCCCATGCATCTTTTGTAATTGTATTATTAAAATTAACAACTGCTACACCTTCAGCTCTAACCTGAATTTTTCTTTTTTTACTATAAAAAACAAAATAAATTTTTTTATTTTCTTTCAGCGATGAAACTTTTGCAGATCTAATATCTGTATGAAATCTTAAAATATTTTTATCTCTAAAAGCACCTCGTAAAACTACAATCCTTCCATCTGCCTCATCATTCTTGCTTACGATGACCACAGGCAGTCTGAAGTCTTCGTTTCTATCTACAACTCCTCTTTCAAGAAGTTTCCAAATTTCATCTAAAATTAAGTCTTTGTTATCGTAGTAACCTGGGATATTTTTCAGACTATTAATTATTTTTTTTAAGCAAGGTTATTAAACTTGATGTATCAAATCTTTTACCACCTTTTTTTTGAACCTCGCCATAATAACTATCTATAATTTTAGTTATAGGCAATTCAGATCCGTTATGCTTTGCTT
>VHCA01000054.1 GCA_016882225.1 Candidatus Pelagibacterales bacterium | reverse complement strand
CAAATGATACTTTATATGGACTTGGTGCTGGAGTATGGACTAGAAACGGCAACATCGCCTACAGAATGGGACGAGCTATCCAAGCTGGTCGTGTTTGGACAAACTGTTACCATGCTTATCCAGCACACGCTGCATTTGGTGGTTACAAACAATCTGGTATTGGAAGAGAAACTCATAAAATGATGTTAAATCATTACCGACAAGTGAAAAACTTGCACGTGTCGTATAGTGAAAAAAAACTAGGGTTCTTTTAAGAATAGGATTATTATATGGCCTGGAAACAGGCCATATAACTTATGAAAGTATCAGCAACTGATAAAGCTCTTGCCCTGATTGAGGCAATTAAAAAAGAACACGGAGAAAATCTCTTATTTCATCAAAGTGGTGGTTGTTGCGATGGTAGTGCACCTATGTGTTATCCTGCGAACGAATATTTGGTTGGTCAATATGATGTACTTATTGGAAAAATCGGTGGTGTTCCGTTTTATATAAGCGAGTCTCAACATGCTGCTTGGAAAGATACTGACTTAATCATTGATGTCATTGATGGGATTGGCGGGATGTTCTCCCTTGATAATGGTACGGGTAAAAGATTTCTAACTAGATCAGAGGTATGTTTGCCTCCAAAAAGTAAAATACATTAATATTTCTCATAACATTAAACGTTCCTTCTTATTAATAACAAAAGACCTATCTTATTATAATCTGTAAAAAGTTTTGCTATTGAATGTCTAAAGAATTGCTTACTTTAAAAACAGGAAATACTTCTTGGTGGAAAAATAGAAAATACAGAAGAGAAGCTGCATCAAAAATAAAAGAATTAAGACAATCTGGTCATAAACTTAAGAAAATTAAATCTTATAGGTTAAATGGTGCAAATTCGTTAATTTACACTGATTATTTGATACGTTAATCTTATATTTTTAATAATATTATTCTCTGTGAAAAAAAATATTTTTATAGTTTATGGGCATTACAGCGATCAATCATTTAATGCTGCTATTCGAGATACTTTTATTGAAACTGCGAAACTAAAGGGCCACTCCATAGATTGTGTAGATCTATATAAAGAGAATTTTGATCCAGTATTTAAAGGTGAAAGCCCGGATGCAGTAACACTTTCACATCGCGAAAGAATAAAAAAAGCAAATACTATTGTGCTTATAGCTCCAATTTGGAATTTTAGAATGCCAGCAATTTTAGAGGGATGGATTGATAAAGTGTTAGCCCCTCCCTTTGCATTTACTTTTAAAAAACTATGGGGCAACTATGGTTATCCGATAGGAAATTTAAAAGATAAAAACGCTGTTATCTTCTGTACCTATGGGTCACCTAGACTTGCAATTACGACTTTTTTTTTAAACTTACCAATTCGAAGATTGAAACGAGGCGTATTTCATATTTGTGGAATAAGGGACATTAAATACCGAAGATACTTTGCAGTACCATTCGTAAGTTCGGATGAGCGTAAAGATTTTTTACAGGATGTAAAAGAAACTGCAGAAAGTTTATAATCTATTTTAAGTATTTAGCTTTCAAATATAAAGGCAGCGCAACAATTTCATAAACTAAAAAAAAAAGAGGATAGAAAATAGGGTTTTTAAATATTTTAGCCAAAATTCTAAAGTAGTCTATCTGTTCCCAAATAATTAAAAAAACTTTTGCACCTACAACTAATTTCCCGTGAACCATGGCATGCATTCTTCGCATCAATTGATCTTCCGTTTTTTTAGTCTCGATATATACCTTAATATTATTTCTAATATTGACCCACTCAAATAACGGGTTACTTATTTTTTTTTTATAAAAAGAGATTTCCCTATTACAAATAGAACACGATTGATTATAATAAATTTTTACAAGTTGCATTAAAAGGATTTAAATTCATTATTTAAATTAGCCCAACCTAATTTGTAAAAGTCACTTATCAAATATACCAGCCATCAATGATTAGAATACGTATTTTACTATAAGATAGAGACAAAAACCTAAAAACAATCCCAGTACCAAAAACCTAATATTTTCAATAATCATTTTCTCTTTGTTTATATAATTAAATTTTCTTCTAGTATTAAAATCCAAATCAATTTAATCAAATTAATAAATACTATCTATGGAACCAATTATCAAAAAGTTTCAACTCTTTGGTGCGATAGTAATATTTATTGCAACAGGTTTCGCATTTTTCATTGAAATAAATAAAATGTTTGTTGCAAGAGATGTTCAGCTTGCAGATTTGTTACTGTTGTTTATTTATCTTGAAGTTGTTGGTATGGTTTTATCCTTCTACGGATCTAATAGAATTAGACTTACGTATCCTCTTTTTATTGCAATAACAGCACTTGCGCGGTTGATGATTCTGCAACAAAAAAATATGGATTTGACTGCTTTAGTTTACGAGGGAGGAGCAATTCTGCTTGTAGCACTTGCAATACTTGTGCTTAGATTAAGACGATCGAAACTTATTCGTGTCCAATTGTCAAAAGACGATATTTAATTATTTAACAATTATAAATTGTTTTTTTGCTGGTGTTCCATCCTTAATGTCTGGAGTAGAAAGTGGTCTTAACGATACTGCAAACAAATACGCTAAAAAAAATAAAAATAGTATTACTGTTACATAAATAACAGCGATATCTTTATTCATGTTCGCCACCAGGGTCACCTTTTGGAAGTTCGACTTTTTTTCCATTTACCCATAGGTTCTGTCTGCTCCGCGTGGTTGAATGATATCCATCATCCCTAATCTTAAATGATCTTGCGAACATAAAACTTTTCATCGTAAAGTAGACTCCAATTATAATTAAAATGTGAGTGACAACACTTATTGACCAAACAAGACCCCAATATGTGTAAGAAAAAAAAATAATCGTAAATATTGTACTCCACATTAAACTCAATACGACAAGTATTTGTAATCGGACTGTTTTTGGTAATGCTCTTAAATCGTTCTTATTATCATCAAACAAAATGAGTCCAATGGTATACAAAGTTTCTTTCATACTATTAAGTATATTAGATTCTAAATTTTTTTTGAATACCTAAAACAGGGTCTTTTATTAAAAATTAGATATTTGAGATTTTTTTACTTTGATCTATATATCTAATTTTATCACTGTCAGCGGATTTTGTTTTAGACTGACTTACTCTTCTAATTAATCCATGTACTTCACCACCTTCTGAAATACTAATTGTATTTAAGTAGGTTAAATCTCCTCTTATGTAGGCATTCTTTTCAACATTAATAGACGAGGCAACGATATTTCCTATCACATTACCTAAAATTTCACCCCTCTCACCTTTTCCGAAATTTTCAATAAATTCCTTATCACGCTCATCTTGATATTTATTCCATTTTTCAATTTGTTTTTGAGA
>VHCA01000053.1 GCA_016882225.1 Candidatus Pelagibacterales bacterium | reverse complement strand
AGTTTTATTGGAAAATTCTTACTTATCGGTTTCACCTGGTCTTTTTGCTACCACTTATTAAATGGTATCAGACACTTAGTATGGGACTTTGGTTATGGTTATGAAATGAAAACAGCAAATATTTCAGGTGTAGCAGTATTGTTATTATCGTTTATTTTTACAACTTTAATTTGGGTCACTATATGAGTTTAAGTCCAGTTAAAAAATGGAAATTACAAAGACTAACTGCAATTATATTAATTCCACTTTTAGTTTGGTTTTTGTATTCATTTTTAGTTTTAGTTTACAAAGACTATTCTTCTGCAATTGATTTTTTTGATAACAAACTTAATTCAATACTATTTTTAGTTTTTATTATTTTTGTAGCTTTACACTCCAAGATTGGAGTTGGAGAAATAATAGAAGATTATATTCATAGTGCTAGTTTAAAAAAATTTCTTAATACTGTGGCATTAATTTACTCCATCTTAATGCCTTTAATTGGTATTATATCTGTAGTTTATATTATAATTGTATGAGCACTTATCCAATTGTTGACCACGAGTATGATGTTATCGTTGTAGGAGCTGGCGGTTCAGGCTTAAGAGCTGCTGTTGGTCTTGCAGAAGCAGGTCTTAAGACAGCATGTATTTCAAAAGTCTTTCCAACAAGAAGCCATACAGCTGCAGCTCAAGGGGGGATTTCTGCAGCACTTGGTAATATGTCAGAAGATGATTGGAGATGGCATATGTATGACACTGTTAAAGGAGCAGACTGGCTTGGGGATCAAGATGCAATAGAGTATTTATGTAAAGAGGCTCCTCAAGCTGTTATCGAATTAGAAAAATATGGGGTTCCATTTAGCAGAACTGATGAGGGGAAAATTTATCAACGACCCTTTGGTGGAATGACTGCAAACTATGGAAATGGAATAGCTCAACGAACATGCGCCGCAGCTGACAGGACCGGTCATGCAATTTTACATACGCTTTATGGCCAAGCATTAAAAAAGAATACAGAGTTTTTTATTGAATATTTTGCACTAGATTTATTAATGCATAATGGCAAGTGTCATGGAGTGACTGCTTGGAATCTGCAAGATGGAACTATTCACAGATTTAGAGCTCACATAACTATTCTTGCAACTGGTGGATATGGTAAAGCTTATTTTTCAGCAACCTCAGCACATACCTGCACAGGAGATGGTAATGCAATGGTTTTAAGAGCAGGATTACCACTTCAAGATATGGAGTTTATTCAGTTTCATCCAACAGGAATTTATGGAGCAGGGTGTTTAATTACAGAAGGATCGAGGGGCGAAGGTGGATTTTTAGTTAATTCAGAAGGAGAAAGGTTTATGGAACGTTACGCTCCTTCCGCAAAAGATCTTGCATCAAGAGATGTAGTTTCAAGATCGATGACAGTTGAAATTAATGAGGGAAGAGGTGTTGGTAAAAATAAAGACCATATTTTTTTACATTTAAATCATTTAGACCCTAAGGTTTTACATGAAAGATTACCCGGCATATCTGAGTCTGCAAAAATATTTGCAGGCGTTGATGTAACAAAAGAGCCAATTCCAGTTATTCCAACGGTTCATTACAACATGGGAGGTATTCCAACAAATTATTTTGGTGAAGTGATTTCAAAGAGTACCGGAAATAAAGATGAAATTGTTCCAGGACTGATGGCCGTTGGGGAAGCGGCTTGCGTATCTGTGCATGGAGCAAATCGTCTGGGATCAAACTCTTTAATTGATTTAGTTGTTTTTGGTAAAGCTGCAGCAGTAAGGGCAGCATCTATACTTAAAAAAAATATGCCTCATGAAAAAATTCCAGAAAGTGAAACACAAAAGTCTATCGACCGATTTGATAAACTTCGAAATGCAAAGGGAAGTACTCCTACATCTAAACTTAGAGATAAGATGCAAAGAACTATGCAATCGAAGTGCGCTGTATTTAGAGATGATAAAATTTTAAAAGAGGGAATGAAGGAAATTCAACAAGCATGGAAAGGTTTAGATGATATTTCTGTATCGGATAGATCATTAATATTTAATACTGATTTAGTTGAAACATTAGAATTTGATAATTTAATACGACAAAGTTTAGTAACTGTTGCTTCTGCAGAAAATAGAAAAGAAAGTAGGGGTGCACATTTTAGGGAAGATTTTAAGGAAAGAGATGATGAAAAATGGATGAAACATACACTTGCATGGCATAATGGTAATGGTGTTAAAATTGATTACAGAAATGTACACAATTTTACATTAACAAATGATGTGCAATATTTTCCACCAAAAGCAAGGGTGTATTAATGGTACAATTTTCACTTCCAAAGAATTCTGAAATTAAAGAAGGGAAGTACTTTAAAGATAAGACCAACGGTTCAAATATAAAAAAAATTAAGGTCTACAGATGGGATCCTGAAACAAATGATAATCCTAGACTAGATACTTACGAAGTAAATCTTGATGAATCTGGCCCGATGCTGCTTGATGTTTTAATTAAAATAAAAAATGAAATTGATAGTACACTTACTTTTAGAAGATCATGCAGGGAGGGAGTTTGTGGATCATGCGCCATGAATATTGATGGAGTAAATGGTCTTGCATGCACAAAATCTGCAAAAGATATTACTGGTGATATAAAAGTATATCCCTTACCCCACCTTCCAGTTGTTAAAGATTTAGTTCCAAATCTTAATCAGATTTATAAACAGTACAAATCTATTGAACCTTGGTTGCAAGTTAAACCATCAACTAACGGACTTGCTAATGGGTCGATTAAAAAAGATAGTAATGGTAAAGAAATTTATCAATCAAAAAAAGACCGAGAAAAACTTGATGGTTTGTACGAATGTATACTCTGTGCTTGCTGTTCAACTTCTTGCCCAAGTTATTGGTGGAATGGAGATAAATATCTAGGTCCCGCTGTTTTATTACAAGCTTACAGATGGATTATTGACAGCAGAGATGAAGAAAGAGAAAGAAGATTAAAAAAAGTTTCAGATGAACTGAAACTTTTTAGGTGCCATACTATTATGAATTGTACCAATGCATGTCCCAAAGGTCTTAATCCGGCAAAAGCAATTGGTTCAATAAAAAAAATGTTAGTTCAGGCTGGTATAGACTAGTTTTTTTATTATTTCATAGTTTGACAGCTTAAATTCTGGCTTATATTTTTAAATTTTTATCAAATGAAATCTATATCTCACTATATAGACGGAAAACTTACCGAGGGTAGATCAACAAAGACTGCTGACGTTTTTAACCCTGCAACTGGAGAGGTGAGTGCTAAAGTTTATTTGGGAGGAAAAGCTGAAGTTGATTTAGCAGTACATTCTGCGTCGAAGGCCTTTTTATCATGGTCTCAAACACCTCCTCTTCTGAGAGCAAGAATATTATTTAAGTTTAAAGATTTGATTGAAAAAAACACCGACCGTCTTGCAAAAACTATAGTTTCAGAGCATGGAAAAATTTATGACGATGCCAAAGGTTCGCTCACTCGTGGATTAGAGGTTGTTGAGTTTGCTTGTGGTATTCCCCATTTGTTAAAAGGAGAATTTACAGAAAACGTTGGTACTAATGTCGATAGTTGGTCAATACGACAAC
>VHCA01000052.1 GCA_016882225.1 Candidatus Pelagibacterales bacterium | reverse complement strand
ATTCCAACTATGTTGTTGTTTAAAGATGGAAAACTAGTTGATACTAAAGTTGGAGCTATTCCAAAAAAAAATATTAAAGAGTGGTTAGACTCTAAAATTTAATTTAAATTTAATACCTCACCAGCAAGATATAACGATCCTGTAATAATAATTAATCCATTAGGATCCTCTTTAGAAGTCTCAATAAGTGCGTTTATGATTGAAGATGAAGCACTTGATTGTATGCCAAGTTCATTTGCAGTTTTAATAATATCATTTTCATCCATTGTATTTTCTTGATTTGGAATTTTTATAGCTTTTAATGATGTTGCTATATTTGAGAAATATTTAAGAAACTCCTTTGCATTTTTATTCTTAAGCATTCCAAATATTAAATAGATTTTTTTTTTCTTTATAGTTTGAAGAAAATCTGCGGTTACTCTTCCACCCTCTTCGTTATGCGATCCATCCACATAAAGCTCATTATCTTCACTAATAAATTCTCTTAGTTTTCCTTTTTTAATTTTTTCTAATCTTCCTTTGTTGTAGGCTTTTTTAAGTGCAGCACTTGTTTTAGTATTATCTAAAGACTTTAAAATACATTTTACTGTTGCAATCGCAGTTGCTGCATTTACTAACTGGTATTCACCTTGAAGACTTGGCATATTTAAATCCATTAGAGAGTTATCGTCTTGATATATAAATCTTTGATTTTCTATTTGGTAATTAAAATCTTCTGCAAAGAAAATTTTTTTAGAATTATTACTTCTGGTTTCTTGATCTATATATTTTAAAACTTCAGGACATTGTTTTGATATTATGATTGTGGTGTTATTTTTAAATATGGCACATTTCTCATATGCAATTTTTTGAAGTGTATTTCCTAAAAATTCTTGATGATCAAAAGAAATAGAAGTTAGTACCTGTGCAATTGGTTGTTCGATTACATTCGTTGCATCAAGTCTACCACCCAAACCAGTTTCCAAAATTGTATATTCTGCAGGCTTTTGTTTAAATGCCAGATAGGCAGCAGCCGTTGTAATTTCAAAGAAAGTTATAGGATCATTTTTATTTATTTTTTCAACTTCAGTTAATACTTCCTCTAAAAACTCATCACTAATATCATTGGCTTGAAGAGTTATTCTTTCGTTAAATTTTTGAAGGTGAGGGGATGTATATAAGTTTACAGTTTTTCCGTGTTCTTCAAGAAGGCTTTTTAAAAATCTACAAACCGAACCTTTACCATTGGTTCCAGTTACCGTGATTGCTTTATGAAAACTTCTTTCAGGATGATGAAGCTTTGCAAGTAACTTTTTGATCCTATCTAGTGATAGATCAATCTTTTTAGGATGCAGCCTGAGTAATCGTTGAAATAGGGCTTGGTTGTTGCTCATTTACGATACCCAGATCACTTTGGAAAGTTTTGTTGGTATTTGTAAGTTTAAGTATTAGTGAACTTATAACTTTAGGCAAATTTTTTCTTTCAACTACTAAATCTATTTGACCTTTATCTCTCAAATATTCTGCAGTTTGAAATTCTTCAGGAAGCTCCTCTCTTACCGTCTCCTTAATAACTCTAGCTCCCGCAAATGCAATTAAAGCTTTGGGTTCTGCTATATTAATGTCCCCTAATAATGCAAAGGATGCAGTTACGCCTCCCGTAGTTGGATCAAGGCACACAGAAATAAATGGTATTTGATTTTCCTTTAGAGATTTTATTGATGAAATCATTCTTGGCATTTGCATTAGAGAGTACATCGACTCTTGCATTCTCATTCCCCCAGACTGACTAAAAAAAACATAAGGAAGTTTATTTGCAAATGCATAATCCGCACCTGTAATGAATGCTTCACCTGCAGCTCTACCAACCGAACCTCCAATAAAATTAAAATCCATAGCTCCTGTAACAAGCTCAACTTCATTAACTTTCCCTCGGGCAAGTCTTACGCTGTCATGATATTTTGTCTCCTCCCTAGCCGTCATTAATCTATTTCTATAAGTTTTAGAGTCTCTAAAGTTCAATGGATCATCAATTGGCAGCATTGGAAATATCTCTTCAAACTTACCCTCATCAAACAATAATTGAAAACGCTCGGCAGGGTTAATTCTATGATGCTTGGAGCAGGTTGGACAAACGTATAAATTATCTTTTAAGTCTTGTTTATATAAAACGGATCCGCAGCTACAATTTTCCCAAAGCTTACCCTCAGGTCCAACTTTTACTCGAAATAGATTCTTAAGCTTAGGTTTAAACCGTTTAAATTTTTCTGTAATCCAATTCATTCAATTTTATCTCTTAGAGATTTTACTATTTTATTCACCCTAATTACAGGGTTTTTACCCCTCTCAATGGAGCTTGTAATTTCCTTACATATTTCAGAGCCTACAACCACACCGTCTGCTTTCTTTAAAGATTTTATAGTTTTATTGGTAATTCCAAAGCCAATTACAATATTCTTACGTTCATCAATTTTTTTTATTTTAAAGTAGTTTTTTAGAATTTGTTTAGAAGATACTTTTAGCTTTCCTCCAGTCGTTGAAAGCATGCTTATATAATAAAGCATACTATGAGAGTTTTTAATAATTTCTTTTAATCTTTTATCTGACGTGGTTGGTGCAAGAAGTTGAACAAAAGTAATACCGTTTTTTTTGCATTGCTCTGCAAATTCTTTATTTTCTGGAAATGGGAGATCAACAAGAATAATTCCATCAACATCAATCTCTTTACATTTTTTTAAAAAACTTTTCTCTCCGTACTGCAAAACCATATTATAGTACCCCATTAATATTACCGGTTTTGAGTATAAATCTTTTTTGTATTCCTTAACTATTTCAAAAACATCCTTTAATTTTATCTTGCCTTTAAGCGCTCTATAAATGCTATTTTGAATCTGTTTTCCATCTGCAACACTAGTGTTATGTGGAATCCCAACTTCGCATATATCAACATGAGAATTAATAGATTTTAAAATACTCGTGGTCATTTTTTTATTTCTATCTCCAGCAACAATGTAAGTTAACAGAGCTGGTCTTCCTTGTGTTTTTGCGATCCTAAAAGCAATATCAATATTAGTTTCGTTCAATGTAGTTTTCCAAGTTTATGTTCTAGAATTTTTCTATCTTTATTCGCATCGCCACAGCTATTAACAATGATCATTGTATCTTTACTTAGTTTTGGAGCTATTTTAATTGCCTCAGCAAATGCATGAGACGGTTCTAAGGACGGTCTAATATACTCCATAGATGAAACTAATTTATAAGCCTCTAATGCTTCTTCATCAGTTGCAGATGTATATCGTGCACGCTTTGTATCTTTTAAAAAACAATGAAGCGGAGAAACACCTGGATAATCTAGGCCAGCACTAATTGACTTTGTTTCACTGATCTGACCATCTTTACCTTGAACCACATATTGTGCTGCACCATGTAAAATTCCAATTTTAGAATTATTTGTAAGAGGGGCTGCATGGAGTTTACTACCTCTTGGACCTCCTGCCTCAACGCCAATAAATTCAACATGAGATTTATCATAATCCATAAAGGAATTCCAAAATCCTATTGCAGAGCTACCTCCGCCAACGCAATTAATAAGTTTAAGTTTTTTTGGAATTGTTCCAAACTGCTTAATAAGTTGTTGAACTAACTCTCTTGATATTTGGGCTGTACTCCAAGCACAGATTTTTACAAAAATATTTGGCCCCACAGTTGATCCTACACACATGTGAGTAGTATCGCAGTTTGATACCCAGTAACGCATACATTCTGAGACTGCATCAACTAAAGTCTTGCTACCTGAGTTTACAGGTACGATTTCTGCACCATTTGCCTTAATAGC
>VHCA01000051.1 GCA_016882225.1 Candidatus Pelagibacterales bacterium | reverse complement strand
AATTTAAATGTAAAACCAAAGTTTCGCTTTGATAAGTTTTATTATCTAAAACTTTTATACCCGAAACAAGATCTCCATCTGTAACACCAGTTGCAACAAAAACTACGTCATCACCAACAAGATTTTTAGTAGAATATTTTTTTTTTGTATCTTCTATTCCTAATTTTTCACATTTTTTTTGTTGTTCTTTATTTTCAATAACAAGCCTTCCTTGAAATTGACCCTCCAGACATTTAATGGCAGCAGCAGCTAGTACTCCTTCTGGAGCACCACCAATACCTAAATAAATATCTACATTATAGGTTGGATATCCTACATATATAACGCCAGATACATCCCCGTCAGAAATAAATTTTATATTTACACCTAGTTCATTCAAATCTTTTACAATTTGATTATGTCTATCTCTTTTTAAAAGACAGGCAGTAATTTGATTAGGTTTTTTTTTTTTGAAGTTTGCTAGGTTTAAAATATTTTTTTTGGTCCCGTAGTCTAAATCGATAATCCCTTCTTCTAATCCTGGTCCTACTGCAATTTTATCCATATAAATATCAGGAGCATGTAATAAATTATTTTTGTTAGAAAGTGCTAAAACTGACAATGCATTAGGTAAATTTTTTGCTGTAAGATTAGTTCCTTCAAGAGGATCAACAGCAATGTCAAACTCATAACCTTTTCCTGTTCCAAGTTTTTCACCAATATATAGCATTGGTGCCTCATCCATCTCGCCCTCTCCTATAACTACTTTTCCTTTCATATCTATTTTATTTAAATGAAATCGCATTTTATCTACCGCAGCTTGATCAGCTGAGTTTTTGTCTCCTTTGCCTTTCCACAAGGATGAGGCGTAAGCAGCTTCGCTGGTTGTTTTAACTAATTTGGTTATTAAATCTTCAGTAATCACAATTTTTTTTCATCTCTAATTCTTATCATAACAATTTTTTTTAAAATAAAGTTTTTAGATGAAATTTTGTGAATTGTTCTCTTAATATTTTTTTCCATACATTTATGGGTTATGATTACTATTGAAGCTTGATTAAAATTAATTGGATTTTGTATAATTCTCTGAATCGAAACATTTGAAGAGGATAAAATGTTAGTAATTATTGATAATACACCAGCTTTATCTCTAACAGTAAGTCTTAAATAGTATTTGCTGTGGTGATTATTAAAATCAAATGTTTTATATTTTTTTACTTTATTAATATCATAACCAAATGGTAAGCTTATTTCGCTTTTTAGAACTGAAGTTAAATCAGAAATTACAGATGACGTAGTAGGTCCTTTGCCAGCTCCTAAACCTTGATAAACAATTTTACCAATAGGTTGACCCTCTATTACAATTGCATTATTTGCTCCATCGATTTTGGCAAGGTCAGAATTTTCTGGAATTAAACTAGGATGAACTCTTAGTTTAATTTTATTATTTATAACCTCTGAAATAGCTAATAATTTAATTTTAAGTTTAAACTCTTTAGCGTATTCAATATCTAAATAATCGATATTTTGGATTCCTTGAACTTCAAATTTGTTACTTAATATTCCAGACTTGAAACACAATCCGCTTAATATCGATAACTTAGACTTTACATCCTCACCATTTAAATCTTTCGTAGGATTTGGTTCGGCATAACCTTTTTTGATTGCTTCAGTTAATATTGTCGAAAAATTTTTTTTGGTTTTTTCAATTTCAGTTAAAATAAAATTAGTTGTTCCATTAAGAATTCCATAAATATGAAAAATATTATTCGAAATTAAACTTTCCTTAATTGATTTTATAACAGGTATTCCTCCTCCAACCGATGCCTCAAAAAGCAAATTAACTTTATTTTCTTGGGCGATTTTAGCAAGCTCATTTCCATACTTAAATATAAGTTCCTTATTTGCAGTTATTACGTGTTTTTTGTTTCTTAATGCAGAAAAAACAATTTTTTTTGCTATCCCCTCTGAACCACCAATAAGTTCTATAATAATATCTACATCATCCTTGTGCGCTAGTTTTAAAGGATTTGAAAACCATTTCTTTTTAATGTTTTTTAGATGTCTTCTTTTTTTTAAGTTTTTTGCTGAAACGTATTTTAAATTATAGTTAGATCCCGTTTGACTAATTAAGTAATTTTTTTTTTGAACTAAATAATTGTAAACACTAGATCCAATATTTCCAATACCTACAAGTGCAATATTAAAATTATTGTAATATTTCATAAACTTAATCCTTCACACTCGTTAAGACCAAGTCTTATATTCATATTTTGAACTGCCTGTCCTGCAGCTCCTTTTTGCAAATTATCAATTGCACTAACTATTATTAGTTGATCATCAGATCTTCCTTTAAAAATATTTATATTTATTTTATTCGTATTTATAACATTATTAGTGTTAGGAAAATTCCCTAACTTTAAAACATTAACAAATTTATTTTTTTTAAAAAAATTTTTCATAATTTTATTTAAAGAAGCTAATGTATATTTTTTTTTTAAATTTACATAAATTGTAGTTATTATTCCTCTGAATGTTGGAATTAAATGAGGGGTAAATTCAACTTTAATTTTTCCTTTATAACTTGAAAACAACTTTAATCCCAAATCAATTTCAGGCATATGGCGATGTTTACCAACACCATAAACTGCAATATTTTTTTCGATATTAGGATAGAGCTTCTTATCATTAGTTTTTTTTCCAGCACCGGAATACCCTGATTTGGAATCGACTAGAATTTTACCTGGGTTAATTATATTTTTCTTTATTAATGGAATTAGAGGAATTTGAACTGAGGTTGGGTAACATCCAGGGCATGAAATAATATTTGATTTAGATATATCTTGCTTTGCAAACTCACTTAAACCATAAACTGCTTGTTTTTGCAGAATAGGTGCAAAATGTTTTTGATTGTACCATTGTTCGTACATACTGGGATCTCTAAATCTAAAATCTGCTGATAAATCTATAAGAATATTATTTGGTCTGAGTTTTTTAGCAATTAACTGAGCCTCTCCGTGCGGTAATGCAGTAAATATTATATCAACATCATTTAAATTAGCTTCATTAAAATTTGAAATAATTGGAAGTTTTTTTTTAATTTTTGTTTTTAAAAAGTAATTAATTTTTTTTCCAATTGAACTTTTAGAACATAAATATTTTATATTTACGAACTTATGGCGAATTAAAATTTTTATTAGTTCAAGACCTACAAATCCTGATGCTCCATGTATCAAAACATTATACTTCATAAGATAAATTGTAATTACAAGACCTTTTAATCAACTTAAAGATTTAAATTTCTGAAAAAAAGTTATTATCTCTTAGAAAACTGAAATCTTCTTCTTGCTTTTCGTTGACCGTATTTTTTTCGCTCAACAACGCGTGAGTCTCTGGTAAGCAAACCTTCTTTCTTTAACGTTTTTCTTAAAGATGGTTCGTTTTGAAACAATGCTTTTGAAATTCCCAAACATACAGCTCCTGCTTGCCCCGATAAACCTCCACCACTTACGGTACAATTTATATCAAAGCTTCCAATTTTATTTGTAACACCAAAAGGTTTTTCTATTGTTAGTTGAAGGACTGGTCTTTTAAAATATTCGTTATATTTTTTTCCATTAACTAGAATATTACCTGATCCATTTTGCAGCCATACTCTTGCAATAGAATTTTTCCTCTTTCCTGTTGCATAAAATTTTTCTGCTGCCACCATTAATTTATATAGTTTTTTCTATTTCTTTTTTTTAAATCTAATTCAACCGGTTTATGATTGTCATGACTATGTTTTTCTCCAACATAAATTTTAAGATTTGTTAGTTGTCTTCTTGCTAAAGGACTTTCTTT
>VHCA01000050.1 GCA_016882225.1 Candidatus Pelagibacterales bacterium | reverse complement strand
TTTTTTTACAGCTTACTTTATCAAAGCATTCAGAATAAAAGATCTAAAACTCTAATTGTATGTCAAAAAATCGAGTATTATCAGGGGTTCAGCCTACAGGAAATCTTCATTTAGGCAATTATCTGGGTGCAATTAGAAATTTTGTAAAATTGCAGAAAGATTATGAATGTTTTTATATGCTAGCAGATCTTCATTCGATTACTGTTTTTCAAGATCCTAAAATTTTGAGAGAAAATATTTTAGAGACTGCGGCAGTTTTTATAGCTTGTGGTCTTGATCCAAAAAAAAATATCATTTTTTGTCAATCAAGCGTTTCTGGTCATGCAGAACTAGCATGGATATTTAATTGTGTGTCAAGGATGGGTTGGCTTAATAGAATGACACAATTTAAAGAAAAGGCTGGATCAAACAAAGAAAAAGCAAGTGTTGGATTATTTGCTTATCCAAATTTAATGGCTGCAGATATATTATTATACAAAGCTTCCCATGTTCCCGTAGGAGAAGATCAAAAACAACACCTAGAACTTTGTAGAGATATTGCTTTAAAATTTAATAATGATTTTAATAAAAAAGACTTTTTTGCCTTACCAGAGCCTATCATTATAAAAGAAGTTGCAAGGATTATGAGTTTAAAAGATGGAACAAAAAAGATGAGCAAATCTGAGGAGTCAGACTCTTCAAGAATAAATTTGACAGATGATGAAAACTTAATTGAGCAAAAGATTAAAAAAGCAAAAACGGATAGTGGAATGTTACCAGATAATTTGAACGACCTAGAGAAAAGACCGGAGGCAAAAAACTTACTTTCTATTTATTCAATATTTAAAAAAATAAGTTTACAACAAAGTATACAAGAATTTTCAGGAAAAAATTTTTCAGATTTAAAAGATAAGCTTTCAGATATCTTGATTAAAGAAATCACACCAATTGGTAAAAAAATTAAAGAAATAAAAAAAGACAGATCTAAATTAAAAGATATATTAATGGATGGTAAAGAACGTGCAAATCAAGTTGCAAGACAAACAATAAAAGAAGTCCATGAGATAATAGGACTTACTCTTTAAAAGTGAGAAAAAAATTTTTAGTAATTATTGATGATAGTAAAGAATTAAAGAACGCGATATATTTTGCTGCAAAACGTGCGTTAAATACAAAGGGTATTTTAACCATGCTATACGTTGTAAACCCAGCAACTAATGCTGAGTGGGCAAGAGTTAGTAATTTGATTGAACAAGAAGCAACAAGTGATGCAAAAAAAATAACAAGAAAATGGTCTCTTGAGGTTGAGGAAAAATTTAAAATAAAACCTGAAATTATTATAAGACTTGGAAATGTTGTTGATGAGATTATAAAATTGATTGAAAATGATAAGGAGATTAGATTTTTGGTATTGGCATCGTCACCGGACAATGACAACCCAGGCCCGATTATTAAATCTATTTCAAAAAGGACAAATCATTTATCTGTACCACTTATAATTGTACCAGCCTCTTTAACAGAGGAAGATATTGAATCTATTGTATAAACTATTGAATTATATAACTTTTTAAAAACAGGGGTTACTTTAATAACAAATCTTATTAATTACATTCACACTATGCAAATAGACGTTTTGCAAACACCAAACCCGGATACATTGAAGTTTTCTGTTGGTAAAACTTTAGTTGAAAATGGATCTTTAGAATTCAAGAACAAGCAAGAGGGAAAAAATTACGAAGTAGTTACTAGTCTTTTTGATCTAGGATCAGTTGATTTAGTTTTTTTTGGAAGTGATTTTATATCAGTTAAGAAAAAGGCATCTGTTGATTGGTCAGTTTTAACTGACAAAGTAAGAAAAGTTATTATAGAAAAAATTGATAACAACTTTAAACCTATAGTTGTAGAAAATAAGCCTTTAAACACTGATGAGATTTTTAAAAAAATTGATGAAGTTTTAGAGCTAAAAATAAGACCAGCCGTTGCAATGGATGGAGGAAATATAACGCTAAGATCTTTCAAAGATGGTGTTGCTGAAGTTGAGCTTCAAGGTAGTTGCTCCGGATGTCCATCATCAACCCTTACTCTTAAGCAGGGCGTTGAGCGAATGCTAAAACATTACGTACCAGAAGTACAAAGCGTAAAAGCAGTATCAATTTAATATTTCATAAATTTTTATGATAAACTTTATTAAAAACTTTTTTATTAAATATACATTCTTAAAAAAAATACGTAATTTTTTTTCTATAATTATTGAAAGTACTAAAAATCATGGTTTTGTTAAATTTATCGCAAGAACGCTATCACCAACAATTGATTTCTTTAGATACATTTTAAAATATTTATTAAATCCAATTATAAATTTTTTTAAAACTAGAATATCAAAACCTATTGCAGTTAAAGTTTTTTCTTACGCAGTACTTGTTGGTTTAATTCTTTTTACAGCCTTTATACCTTCGCTTTATAAAGCGACTAATAATGTTAAAAATGTAAACCAAAATAATTTAATGCGTGAGTTTGGAAATAATGATCCAACAATTGATCAGATATTAAAAAGAAGTTTCTTTAAGGAAGAATCTAGAAAATTAAGCATAGATTACCAACAAGTTTTAAACTTAATGAATTTGTTTGAAAAATCTGGCTACAACTTAGATCGTGTGAGGGATGGAGGTCCAGTTTCAAATTTCTTTTTAGCAAAATTTCCAGAGGGAATTACAGAGCTTGATAACTTAGAACAAAGAAAAAGAATTTTTATTCAGATATTATTGCCAGTTATTTTATCTGAAAATGAAAAAATTAGGACTGATAGGAGAAAGCTTACTTCGATAATGAATTTAAAAAGTTATGATAAAGAGTCTTTATGGCTTAAAGAACAGTTTGATAGATATAAAGTTAAAGACAATAACTACAAAGAGCTTTTAAAAAGGATGGACGTAATTCCTCCATCTTTAGCATTAGCCCAGGCAGCTTATGAAAGCGCATGGGGAACATCGAGATTTGCAGTAGAGGGAAACGCTTTATTTGGACAGTGGACGTGGAAAGAAAATACAGGGATCGTTCCGGAAAGAAGGCCAGAAAATGAAAAATATGAAGTTTCTAAGTTTAACCATATACGATCTGCAGTGACTGCTTATAAAAATAACTTAAATTCACATCCTTTTTATGAAGATTTTAGAAAGGAAAGAGCAAAAGCAAGAATGCTTAACCCCTTTGGAAGTATTTCTGGCCACAGGTTAGTTGATCATTTAGGCAGATATTCAATTAGGGGGCAAGATTATGTAGTTGGTCTAAAAAAAATTATAGAACAAAACTCTCTCAATGATTTTGATAAATCAATATTAACTCCCAAAAGATCGAGTAGTATTTAATTATCTTTTATAACAAATTGAAATCCTAACCACCTAGTTGCTTTATCACTATCAAGTACTGAACAGTTAATTCTTCCAGTTCTTTCTTTATATTTTTTATCAATATCAACTTTGATCCAGTTTTTTTCTACAAATGTGATTTTTTTCTTACTCCACTCTCCACCGTCATTTGAAAAGCAATTAATATTTTTAATATTTATTGTTTCGTAAAATTCTATTTCAATTTTTGGCGGATGATTAGATTTCGTTAGATATTTTTCTTCAGGTCTAAAAGATTTTATAGGCAAGGGTTTGGTGCTAAGTAAAAACAAAAATCTTTCAGGTTTTCCATAATTTTCATTTATCGGATATCTTGGAAGTTCAAATACGTCTTTAGTTTTATCAATAACACCAGAATGCTGTCCGAAAGCAACCTCATATTTAAAATCTTTAACTATGTTTTTAAAGGAAAGACTGTATTCACCAAATGGATAAGAAAAAAATTTCGGAATTTGTCCAAGCTCTCTTTGATAATCTTTATGTGATTTTTCTATGTCTTCTTTTATTTCGTTATTAGTTTTA
>VHCA01000049.1 GCA_016882225.1 Candidatus Pelagibacterales bacterium | reverse complement strand
TTTTTACACTTTCTTGGTCTCACTCAGTTGAAAAAACAGAGTGGAAGGAAGTTTGGAAAATTGAGAAAGATAAGTTAGTTTTAAAAGAGGCAAGAATTAAGGGTTCCGGAGCTGGCATGGAACCACCCGCTGGTTCAATCTTGATTGAAGGATGGTACGTTTATAAGCCAAATATTAAACCAACAAAAGAAGTTGTACTTTCTAATTCAGATGGTTTTTTAGCTAATTGGAAGATTTGTTATGATGAAAAATGCAATCCCATTATTACTGAAAAAAATAAAACATTGAAGTTAACTGTCTGTAATAGTAAATAAAACTTTTCAATTTTTAATGAATTTACTTAACTCCTTTAAATGTAAAAAAAATATTAAAATAGGAGAAAAAAATTTTGTCATCTACAGTTTAAAAGATGCTGAAAATAATGGTTTAAAAGATATTTCAAAATTACCAAAATCTCTTAAAGTTATTTTAGAAAATCTTTTAAGGCATGAAGATAATAGCACCGTTGATAAAAACCAGATTCTTTCAGTACAAAAATGGTTAAAAAATAAAACATCTGATGTAGAGATTGCCTATAGACCCGCTCGAGTATTAATGCAGGATTACACAGGAATACCTGCGGTTGCTGACTTGGCTGCAATGCGTGATGCTGTAAAAGCAAAAAATAAAGATCCAAAAAAAATTAATCCATTATCTCAAGTTGATTTAGTTATCGATCATTCTGTAATGGTTGATAATTATGCAAATAAAAATTCTTTTGATTTAAATGTTGAAAAAGAATTTTCAAGAAATGGTGAGAGATATTCTTTTTTAAAGTGGGGTCAGCAAGCTTTTGATAACTTTAAGGTAGTTCCTCCAGGAACAGGGATTTGTCATCAAGTTAATTTAGAGTACTTGTCAAAAGTTGTCTGGTCCTCAGAAATAAATGGAGAATTAACAGCCTATCCAGATACCTTAGTTGGAACTGACAGCCATACAACAATGGTTAATGGTCTTGCTGTTTTGGGATGGGGGGTTGGAGGCATTGAAGCTGAAGCAGTTATGCTGGGTCAGCCTATATCAATGTTAATTCCTGAGGTTGTTGGATTTGAGATTAAAGGAAAACTAAAAGAGGGAACAACAGCTACTGATTTGGTCTTAACAGTTACGCAAATGCTTAGAAAAAAAGGTGTTGTTGGTAAGTTTGTTGAATTTTATGGAGAGGGATTAAAAAACTTATCTCTTGCAGATCGCGCAACTATTGCAAACATGGCTCCAGAATATGGGGCTACATGCGGTTTTTTTCCAATTGATGAAGAAACTTTAAAATATCTAGAATTTACAGGAAGAGATAAAGACCTCATTAAACTTATTGAGGTTTATGCAAAAGAACAGGGACTTTGGACAAGTTCAGAAATGGTATTTACTGATACATTATCTTTAGACGTTGGAAGTGTTGCTCCAACTATTGCTGGTCCAAAAAGACCGCAAGATAAAGTTTTATTAACAGATGCTGCAAAAGATTTTGATAAAAATTATAAAGAGACCATAAAAAGATCTGTTCTTAAAGAATTTAAAGTTGAAGGTGAAAATTATAATTTAAAAGATGGAAACGTTGTTATTGCAGCAATCACATCCTGTACCAACACCTCCAATCCCAGTGTTCTTATAGCTGCAGGACTATTGGCTAAAAAAGCAATTGAAAAAGGTCTTTCATCAAAGCCTTGGGTAAAAACATCTCTTGCTCCAGGATCAAAAGTTGTAACAGATTATTTAAAAAAATCTGGTTTGGATAAGTATCTTAATGAACTAGGTTTCAACTTGGTTGGGTATGGATGTACTACGTGCATTGGAAATTCAGGACCTTTAAATGATAATATTAGCAATTCTATAACTGAAGGAGAGTTATATGTTGCCTCAGTTTTATCGGGCAATAGAAATTTTGAAGGAAGAGTGCATCCTCAAGTTAAGGCAAATTATTTAGCATCCCCACCTTTGGTTGTTGCTTATGCTATTGCTGGCTCTTTGGTTGTAGATCTTTATAAAGACTCACTTGGAAAAGATAAAAATGGTAAAGATATTTTTTTAAAAGATATTTGGCCATCTAATAAAGAAATTGCAGATACAATTTTGAAATCAATTACACCTCAGATGTTTAGATCGAGGTATGACAATGTTTCTGAAGGTCCTTCAAGTTGGCAAAAGATTAAAACTACATCGAGCAGCATTTATTCATGGGATGAAAAATCTACCTATGTGAAACGCCCACCTTTTTTTGAAAATTTATCTGATAGTCCTGAGGGATTTAAACCAATTAAAAATGCTAGACCTTTATTAATACTGGGCGATTCAATTACAACCGATCATATATCTCCAGCTGGTTCTATACAAAAGTCCGGTCCTACAGGTGATTATTTTATGCATCATCAGGTTTTACAAAAAGATTTTAACTCTTATGGAGCTCGCAGGGGAAATCATGAGGTCATGATGCGTGGTACGTTTGCAAATATTAGAATTAAAAATGAAATGGCTCCTGGTACGGAGGGAGGGGTTACGACGCTTCATCCTGATAAAAAAGTAATGTCAGTATTTGACGCATCTATTGAGTACAAAAAAAGAAACGTTGATCTTATAGTTATAGCCGGAAAAGAATATGGAACAGGATCCTCTCGTGATTGGGCGGCAAAAGGAACAAAACTTTTAGGAGTTAAAGTTGTTATTGCAGAAAGCTTTGAGCGAATTCATAGATCTAATCTAGTTGGCATGGGTATTTTACCTCTTCAATTTAAAGAGGGTTACTCAAGAAAAACCTTAAATCTTAAGGGATCCGAGATTATAAATATTTTAAATGTAGAGAAAGGTTTAAAACCAAGAGAAGAAGTAATAGTTGAATTTTTATTTGAAGATGGAAGTTCTAAAAAAGTTAATGTTCTCTCTAGAATCGATACTGATAATGAAACTGAATACTACAAGCATGGTGGAATTTTACAGTATGTTTTAAGAAAGATGGCCTAAACATATTGTTGCAACCTTAAGATAAATCTAAAGCAAATTTTTTCAAAGTTTCTATCGGGATAATTTCTAAAGTTTTAATATTTGTTCTTCTTAAATAAACTTTGCATCCATGCCCAGCATCAATTGCACGTTTTACCCAAATTGCACAAACACACCAGTTGTCTCCATTTTTTAAACCTTCAAACCCAAATTCAGGGTGAGGGGTAATTAAATCATTTCCATTTTCCTTGCACCACTTTAAAAAATCATCATTAACCTTTGCGCATACGCAGTGCATTCCTGTATCGTTTTTATCAGTGTTACATGATCCATCTCTAAACCAGCCAGTAATAGGACTCATTGAGCATGGTTCAATATCTTCTCCAAGCACATTTTTTTGTTTTTGAATTTTATTCATGCTTAAAAACATTTGCTATTGTTTCATCAATTTTGGCATTAAATGAAAAAGACCTTCTTTCACCATTCGAGCAAAATGGATAGGCAGTATGCATAAGATAATTTGGAAATAAAACGATATCAGATACTTTTGGATTATGATTATGTATGCTTTTGTTTAAAAAATTTCTCGATCCATAGATAAAATCTATTGTTCCATCAATTTTAAGTTTTTTTTTATGAATTCTTTTTTCTTTATTTAAAAACTTAGGAATTTTTAAATATCCAACACCAGAAATGTGTCCATCATGATAATGAATAGGATTATATTCATTTTTAAATTGTCTGACTACCCAAACATTAAGAATTAAAAATTTTTTAATTTTTTTTTTTACTACCTTTTCTACATAATCTTTTGAGATCTTATATAAAAATTTTTTTAAATATTTATTAATAAATTTTTGAGTTAGCTTTATTTCCTGGCTAACTTGACCCACGAGTTCCTTGCTATAGTCCAACTTCTTAGAGAGTTTTTTACTGATAGAAATTTTATCAACTTCTTTGTTAAGAACATTTATAATATTTTTTGGAATTTTACATTTAGCAATCCTTGGACCAAAAGGCGCAAGTAAGCTAAGGTTACTAGGTTTCATAACTTTGTTGGATTAGG
>VHCA01000048.1 GCA_016882225.1 Candidatus Pelagibacterales bacterium | reverse complement strand
GATTTTGAAATCTCAACATCTTTATTTGTCTTTGTATCTTGGTTTAGTCTTTTATAGTGGTTATGAACTGCGACTGATAAAACTTTTTTAGCTCTATCTTGACCAATTACATATTCATCTAAAACTTTACAAATTTCTCTTGGAGTTGGAACTCCAGACTCATCTTTGACAAAATTATTTTTGTTTTCCTCTTTAATAATATCCATACAGAGTTCAACGCACTCATCACAAATGAATACTGTTGGACCTGCAATTAACTTTCTAACTTCATGCTGGCTTTTGCCACAGAAGGAACAGTAAAGAGTATTTTTATTATCTTTTGCCATACATAATAAAACGAATCAGTTGCAAGAGATAAAACAATGAGTGACTCACGAAATCAAGCGTAAGTTGAGTCTGACCTTATATATGGGCTTAAAAAATAAGTTATTATCTATTAGTCGGGTCTCTTATCTACAACCTTGTCAATGATACCAAAAGTTTTTGCCTCATCTGGACTCATAAACTTATCACGTTCAAGAGCTTCTTGGATTGTTTTCACATCTTGTCCAGTATGCTTTGCATAAATCTCATTTAATCTTTTTTTTACAAAACTTATTTCGTTTGCATGGATTTGAATATCTGTCGCTTGACCTTGAAAACCTGCTGAAGGCTGATGCACCATTATTCTTGCATTAGGTAAAGAAAATCTTTGACCTTTTTCCCCGGAGGCTAATAAAAAAGAACCCATAGATGCAGCTTGACCAATGCAAATTGTTGCAACAGGTGGTTTGACGTACTGCATTGTATCATAAACTCCTAGACCATCGGTTACAATTCCTCCTGGACTATTAATGTATAAGAAAATTTCTTTTTTTGGATTTTCAGATTCTAAAAATAATAGTTGAGCACAAATTAAGCTTGCTACATGAGAATTAATTCCTCCAACTAAAAAAATAATTCTTTCTTTTAATAATCTTGAATAAATATCATAAGCTCTTTCGCCTCTGCTGGTTTGTTCTATAACCATCGGCACTAAAGAGTTCATGTAAACATCTAAAGGATCTTTCATAGAGAATCAGATTCTATAGAATAAATTATTTTTTGCTAACTTTTTTTGCAGAAATAGATTTTTTAACTGTTTTAACAGATTTCGTATCAGAAGGTTTGTTGGATAGCTGTTTATCTTTTGATGATAACTTTGATTTAAGGTTTTCTGAAAGCCTATTTACTAAGTCTTCAAATTCTTTCTTAGAAACTAAACTTTCTTTTACTTTAGATTTTGACTTAATAAGTTCTACAATTTTATCTTCATAAATTGGTCCACGAAGCCTAATTAATTCTGAAGGATTTTTTTGGTAGTAATCTTTTATTTTTTTTTCTTGACCAGGATACATAGCTAATTGCTTTTGTAATTCATTTTGTAACTCTTGAGGTGTAACTTCTATTTTATTATCATCTCCTATTTGATTAAGAACTAAAGCTAGCTTTACTCTTCTACTAGCTATGTCTTCAATATCGTCTTCTTCTTCTTTTGTTAGTTTTATATTTGAATGATCATGGCCATGTTTTGTGTGATCATGAGGTTCATCTTTATGCGCTTTTTCATGTAAGAAGTTTTCTCTTACTATATTTTTTTCATTAATTAATAAGTCTGAAGGAAGATCAATTTTAATTTGATTATCTAAATAATCTAGAATTTGTTTTCTTAGAATTGTCTCAGACACAGAGGAATATTCTCTTGAAATTTGTTTTTCAATTAAATCTTTAAGATCTTTTAAATCTTTAGCTCCTAAATTTTTTGCAAATTGATCATCAACTTTAACTTCTTCTGCTATTTTTACCTCCAAAATTTTGCATTTAAACTTAGTTAACTTATTAGCTATTTCTTTGTTTGGATAATTTTCAGGAAGTTTTACCTCCACATTGCAATCTTGACCACTTTTAACTCCAATCAATTTTTCATCAAACCCTTTTATAAAAAGATTTTTTCCTAAAATTATAGAAACTTTTTCACCCTTATTACCCTCAAATGGTTTTCCATCGACAAGAGCTTCAAAATTAAAGACTACTAAGTCATTTTTTTCAGCTACTGAGTTATCTTTTTTATTTATGTATTTTTTTTGTCCTTCAGCTAATTGTCTAATTCTTTCCTCAACTTCTTTAACTTCAATTTTAGGCTTGTAATTTGTTAAACTAATTTTTTCTAAATCTATTTTTTTAATATCTGGAGCTTTTTCTACAAAAATTAAATACTCTAAATCTTTATCCTCACCTGAAGATTTAATCTCAATTTTTGGTTGTCCTACGGTTTTAATTTTATTTTCATTTAAGGCTTGAAAAGTACTTTCTTGCAAAGTTTTTTCTAAAACTTCATTATATAGGGCATTACCAAATTGTTTTTTTAATAAATTAACTGGAACTTTTCCTGGTCTAAATCCTTTTAGATTTACAGATCCCTGAATCTCTGCCGCCTTATCTTGTATTTTTTTTTCAATCTCATTCTTTTTTATTAAAACCGACAACGTCGCTTTTAAACCTTTATTTTCTGTAACTATAACTTTCATATCTTTGGTGCGGGAGAAAGGACTTGAACCTTCACATCTTTCGATACCAGTTCCTAAGACTGGTGTGTCTACCGTTCCACCACTCCCGCGAGTTTTGGTGGATGTATAGGCAATTTAATACAAATTTTCTATCAAAAAACTATAATATTAATAGTACTTTAATATAATTTATTAAAAGCTTTATGAGTTTAACTTTAATAATTGGAAGTAAAAAAACCTCCACTTGGTCGCTAAGAGCATGGTTAATATTAAAGTATTTTAAAATACCATTTAAAGAAGTTGTTTTAGATACCTATAAAAAAAATTTTAAAAAAAAAATATTAAAATACTCCCCTACAAAAAAAGTTCCTTGCTTAATTGATAAAAAAAATAAGATTTGGGACTCTTTAGCGATTGGTGAATATTTGGCTGAGAAATACTATAAAAAAAAATTATGGCCTACAAATTTAAAAAAAAGAACATTGGCAAGATGTATTTCAGCAGAAATCCACAGTGGTTTTTTTAACTTAAGGGAAAATTTAAGCATGAAAAATTTTTCAGGAAAAAATTTTAAATATAAAAAAAATAAAAATACAATAAATGAAATAAAAAGAGCACAATTTATAATTGATTCATGCCTTAAAAAATCTAAGGGACCTTTTTTGTTTGGTAAATTTTCAATTGCTGACTGTATGTGGATACCTGTTATGTTTAGATTTAAAATATATAATGTTAAAGTAAGTTTAAATTGCAAAAAATATTTAAATACAATTCTAATGATGCCAGAAATTCAAGAATGGTTAATTGATGGTTTGAATGAGTAATTTATGAATTTTGTAAAAAAAACTCTTATTTTTATATTTATTTTAATAACTTTTTCCTCAACCTCATCTTCAAAACAGAATAAAGAAAATAATCCAAAAAATTTAGCTGACAAAAATGAGATTGAAAAATTTTATGAATCGATTGTAGGAATTTCAAGTGTGGCGGTTGATAACGCAAGGTCTCTTGCAACACTTGGTAAAGAAAGATCTGGTAGTGGAATAGTTATTGATAAAGAAGGACATATACTTACTATTGGCTACCTAGTTATCGAAGCGGATACTATAGAAATTACATTAGCAAACGGTGATACTTATCCTGGTAAGGTAGTTGGATATGACCACGCCACTGGTTTTGCAATTCTAAAAAGTATTGTACCAAAAAAACTATTTCCTGTTGAACTTGGAGAATCTGAAAAAATAAAAGAGAACGATGTTCTTTATATTTTACCTCATCCAGATGAAGGGCCAGGATCTCCTACTAAACTTGTATCGAGAAGACCGTTTGCAGGATCTTGGGAATATTTTTTAGAAAAACCAATTTACACTTATCCTTTTAATCCTTACTGGCAAGGTACACCCTTGTTAAATGAAAAAGGTCAGCTCCTCGGTATTGGCTCTTTATTTATAAGAGACACCATAGCAGAAGGAGTAAATTCTCCTGGTAACTTATTTGTTCCAATAGAATTACTTAAACCAATAT
>VHCA01000047.1 GCA_016882225.1 Candidatus Pelagibacterales bacterium | reverse complement strand
TAAAACCAAATATTTTTATTTACTACATCCTTGTGTTGTGGAGGACCAATAACATTTAATACGTCATTTGAATTACTTTGATTTATAACAAGATTATTTGCTTTATTTTTTAGGTTATCAATACCATGTAACTCATTTATTTTTGTACAGCTTGATAATGCTATAATTAACAGTAAAGCTTTGTAGACAAGTTTCATTTTATTAGTGTTAAAACATATTATTTTGTTACTTTTTTGACAATTTAATAAAGCTTGGTTGATTTATTATAACATAGTGATATCCAACCCTTTCTTATGGCAGTACCAAAACGTAAAGTTTCAAAATCCCGAAGAAATTTAAGAAGATCTCATCATGCTGTTATTTTTCCAAATATTATAGAAGATAAAAAAAGCGGCGAATATAGATTGTCTCATCATGTAGATGAAAAGACAGGAATGTATAACGGAAAACAGATTTTTAAACCTAAAATTTAAATTTAATGAAAGTTTCGATTGCAGTTGATGCAATGGGTGGAGACGATTCTCCTTTAAAAGTTTTAAAAGGTATTGATCTATTTTTACAAAAAGAAAAAAATGTAAAGTTTTTTATTTTTGGAAATCAAGATCTAATAAATCCTATTATAAAAAATTTTCCTTTAGTTTCTACTTCTTCAACTATTATTCATACCTATGATCGAATATCAGACAATCTTTCTCCATTAGAGGCCGTGAAAAATGGAAAAAATTCTAGTATGTGGTTAGCATTGTCAGCGTTAAGTGAAAAGCAAGCAGACGTTGCACTATCTGCAGGAAACACTGGGGCTTTATTAGTTATGTCCAGATTATTACTTAAAACAATAGCAGGTGTTGACAAACCAGCTTTGGCATCATTGTGGCCAACGTTTAAAGGTTTAACGGTTGTTTTGGACCTAGGTGCAAATATTGAATGTGGTGTAAAAAATTTAGTCGATTTTTGTAAGTTGGGGTCAGCATTATTTTTTTCAATTTTTAAAAAAGACAATCCAAAAGTTGCACTATTAAATATTGGTTCAGAAGAAAGTAAAGGAAGTGAAATTCTTAAAAAAACTTTAAATGAACTTAAGGAAAAAAAGAACTTTTTTGAATTTTCAGGATTTATTGAAGGTAATAATATTAAAGATGGAAATGTTGATGTAGTGGTTACCGATGGTTTTTCAGGAAACATAGCGCTCAAAACCGCAGAGGGAACAGCAAAATATATAACAGGCCTTGTAAAAGATAGATTTCTTAAAACTTTTTATTCTAAATTAATATACCTATTATCTTTCAAAATATTTAAATCTTTAAAAGACGATCTTGATCCTAGGAAATATAATGGAGGTATTTTTTTAGGATTAACATCGCCTGTAGTAAAAAGCCATGGTGGAACAGATTATATTGGCTTTTATTATTCAATAAAACTTTGTTATGATATTATTAATGGCAATCTGCAAACCCAATTAGAAAAAAATTTTAAAGGGTAACAAAATTGAACGCGACAACACGACAGTCTTTGGCTGATTTAGTATATAAAGAACTTGGAATTTCTAAGGTTGAGGCTTCAAATTTTATTGATGATATATTTGATTTAATATCGTTTGAATTAGAAAAGAAAAATAAAGTAAAAATCGCTAACTTTGGCGCATTCAATATAAGAGAAAAAAAACAAAGAATAGGCAGAAATCCAAAGACTAAGGAAGACAAAGTTATTTCCAGTAGAACAGTCATTACATTTAAACCATCAAAAATTTTAAAAAATAAAATAAACAAAGCGTTTAATGTTGGAGAAAACATCTGAAGCCCTAAAAACAATAGGCGAAGTAGCTAAAGAACTAAATTTAGTACACACAGAAACAGGAAAAGTAAAAACGCATATATTACGTTTTTGGGAAAAAGAATTTCCACAAATAAAACCTAAAATTCGAGCTAAAGGTAGAAGATACTATACTCCAGAAAATATAAACTTATTAAAAAAAATTTTTTTTTTACTTAAAGATAAGGGAATGACAATTAAAGGAGTAAAAAAAATTTTACAAAATAAAATTTCCGACATTCAAGTTGACGACTTTGCAAGAAAAGATATAAATTCTCATAGTAATATTACAAAAAAAGAAAAGTTAATAAAAATAAAAAAAATTTTATCCGAACTTAAAGATTTATATAATGGCTAAAAAAACTTCAGTTAAAGTCAGATTAGTACCAGAATTAAAACCTGATAGTGCTTATAATTATTATATAAAAAAACCTTCTGCTGGTGAAAAAGCAAAAGTAAAAATTAGATTAAAGAAATATAATCCAAGCACTAGAAAACATGAGTGGTTTGTTGAAAAAAAACTACCACCGCACTCAAAGTAATTATTTTACTAATTTTTTTTCTATTAATATTGAATAATTAATTAGTTTAGACCAAAAATTTTTAATTAATCTAAAATCAAGCTTATTTTTTTTGCTTAATATTTTTAATTTTTTGTAAATCTTTTGAATCCTTTTTTTATCAATAATATTTTTTTTAGTTTTATATTTAGCTATTTTAATTACTTTTTTTTTTCGCAATCCTAATAAATCAATGATTTTTCTATCAATTTTGTCAATTTGATTTCTAATTTGATATATTTTTTTTTGCGACATTTATTAATTTTATTTTCTATTTTTTTAATAATATTAACTTATTAATGATAAGCAATCATCTACAAGAAAAAAAAATTTTAATTTGGTTATATTTATCATTATTTTTATTAATTATTTTAATTAACATCGGTGGTTTAACAAGATTAACTGACTCAGGATTATCCATAACGAAATGGGAAATAATAACAGGTATTTTTCCTCCATTAACCGACTTAGATTGGAATAAATATTTTGATGAATATAAAAAAATACCTGAATACAAGGAAGTAAACTACGAAATAACTTTAAATGAATTTAAATATATTTTTTGGTGGGAATATATTCATAGATTAGCAGCAAGAGTATGCGTTATTTTTTTTGTATTTCCTTTTTTATTTTTTTTATTTACACAAAAATTAAGCAAAAATGAAATGTTCATTGGTTTTTCAATAACTTTTTTGTATTTTTTTCAGGGTTTCATAGGATGGTATATGGTCCAAAGTGGCCTTATTCACAATGTAGATGTTAGTCATTTTAGATTAGCAACTCATCTTGTAATTGCAAAAATTATTTTATGTTTAACTTTTTTTTTAATTTTAAAAATAAAGTTTAAAAACTTTATTTTTAATAACTTTACTTATGCTACATTTTTTTTCCTTTTTTTAATTTTTGTTCAAATAATGTTAGGAGCTTTTGTCTCGGGCACAGATGCTGGAAGTGTTTATCAGACATGGCCATTAATGGGAAATGATGCAATACCAAATGAGATTGAATTTAAAAATCTCATAAAAAATAATTATTTATATGATATTGTTTTTCTTCAATTTATTCATAGAAATTTTGCATATTTTATATTCTTCTATTTTCTTATTTTTTTCTTTGTATTAAAAAAAAAAAATATACATTTAATAAGTGCAAATTACGTTTTTTTATTAATTTTTATACAAATAGTTTTAGGAATTTTTACTTTAACATCAGGTTTGAATATTTTTATTGCAAGCATGCATCAACTTTTCTCAGCTTTTTTACTTTTGTCTGTAATTTATCTTTTGTTTCAGGTTTCTCTTTTAAAGAAATATACTTAGCTTATTGACATATAAACTTTGTAACTATAGTTATTCGCTCCTCTAATGACTGAATTTTTAAAAAAAAAAGAAATTAAAAAAAATTGGTATAAAATTGATGCTACAGGCTTAATTGTGGGAAGGTTAGCTGCTGAGATTTCAAAAATACTAAGAGGCAAGCATAAAACTAATTATACTCCTCATATGGATTGTGGTGATAACGTTATCGTGATTAATGCAGATAAAGTGAAGTTTTCTGGAAAAAAAACGATTAAAAAAATATACTTTAAACATACAGGCTATCCAGGAGGTATTAAGGAAACTACTCCAGAAAAATTATTAGAAAAAAAACCTACTGATATAATTAAGTTTGCAGTTCAAAGAATGCTTCCTAAAGAAAGTCCTTTAGCAAGAAGACAACTAACAAATCTTAAAATTTATGTTGGAGAAAAACATAGTCATGACAATCATAAACCGGTTGAATTAGATTTAAAAAAAAGAAATAGAAAAAACTATATAA
>VHCA01000046.1 GCA_016882225.1 Candidatus Pelagibacterales bacterium | reverse complement strand
ATACAATTAAAAAATTAATTAAAAAAAGAATTGTATTATATGATCTAAATAAAGATCAACGATCGAGTTTAGATCGTTTTAAAAGTAAAACAAAACTTATTAAAGCTAATAGGTTTGATTTACCCAAGTACATTATGCAAAATAAGCAAAAATATAAAAAATGGCTTGCTAATTAATGAACTTAAAAAATATAGTCGATAGCAAAGATATAATCATAAAATATTTTTTAAGTGGATCTAAAAAAAATAATTTTAAAATTGGCACTGAACATGAAAAGTTTTTGTTCAACAAAGAGAACAAAAAACCAATTCCTTATAGGGGAAATAAGAGTGTAACAAAAATTTTTTCGTATTTAAAAAAGCTTGGCTGGAAAGAAATTAAAGAAGGTAAAAATATTTTAGGACTAACTAAAGATAAAAAAAATATTACCCTAGAACCCGGTCTTCAATTAGAATTGAGTGGAGTAACTGTAGAAAATATTCATGAAACATGCGCAGAAGTAAATTTACACTTAAAAGAATTAAAATTAATTTGTGATAAATTAAATATTGGTATTTTAGGCAATGGATTTGCACCGGTAGCAAAATTTAAAGATATAAAAAAATCTCCCAAGCAAAGATATAAAATCATGAGAAGTTATATGCCTAATGTTGGAACGCTTGGGCTAGATATGATGCACAGAACCTGTTCTACGCAAGTAAATTTAGATTTTAAAAATGAAGATGATTACAAGAAAAAAACAAAAATAATTTCAAAGATTATACCAATATCAATTGCATTGTTTTCAAACTCTCCATTTAAAGAAGGAAGGCTTAATAATTACTTATCTTATAGGAGTTATATTTGGCAGAATACCGACAAAAATAGATCAGGCATTCCTAAATTATTTTTTGAAAAAAGTAATTCATTTGAAAGGTACGCTGATTATGCCTTAGATGTGCCTATGTACTTTGTGATAAGAAATAAAAGATATTTTGACTGTACAGGAGAAAGTTTTAAAAAATTTATCTCTGGGAATTTAAAAAAATTACCAAGAGTGTTTCCAACACTTTTTGACTGGCAAAATCACATATCAACTATTTTTACAGAACTGAGACTAAAAAAATATATTGAAATAAGATCTGCTGACTCTTGTTCTTATGCAGGAATATGTTCAACACCCGCTTTTTGGACTGGAATTTTATATGATGAAAAATCCCTCAATCTAGCTGAAGATTTTACAAAAAATTGGTCTTACGATGAGGTTATTAATGCGTATTATAGTGTTCCAAAAAAAGGTTTTAGAACTCTATTGAAGGGTAAAGAAATTATCTTTTATGCAAAAAAGATTTTAGAGATATCTTTTGAAGGTCTTAAAAGAAGGAAAATTTTAAGCAACAAAGGTAATGACGAAACAATTTATCTGAAAGATATTTTTAATTTAATTAATTTAAAGAAAAATTCTGCAGAAATTTTAATAGATAAATATAAGAATAAATGGAAGTATAATTTGTTAAAAATTTTTGATGAAGAAGCTTATTAAAGTTGCTGTACAGATGGATCCTTTAGATTCCATTAATATTAAGACTGATAGTACCTATATAATTTGTATAGAAGCTCAAAGAAGAGGTTATAAATTATTTCATTATCTTCCTTCTGATATGAGTGTTGTGGGAAATAAAGTTTATGCAAAAGGTTCATATTTTAATCTTTTTCAACATTCAAAAAATTTTTTTAAAAAACATAAATTTCAAACAGTTGATCTTAATTCTTTTAATTTTATACTGATACGACAAGATCCACCTTTTAATATTAATTATATAACCTCAACATACTTACTTGATATGGTTAAGAGACCTATTATTTTAAATAATCCAAAGTCCATAAGAGATAATTCAGAAAAATTATCTATGTTAAATTTTAAGGATTTGATACCTCCCACAATCATCACTAAAGATATTAAAGAATTTATAAAATTCCAAAAAACCTACAAGAATACAATTATTAAGCCACTATATGGAAATGGTGGCTATGGTATAGAAAAAATTTCTGGGTTTAAAAAAAATCAAATAAAAAAATTTTCAAGATTGACTGATAAATTAAATCAACCAATTGTTGTTCAAAAATTTTTACCAGAAATTAGATTTGGCGATAGAAGGATAATATTGATAAATGGTAATTATGTTGGATCAGTTGCAAGAATTCCAAAAAAGGGAAAAATTACTGCTAATTTTCATACTGGCGGCACAGCTAAAAAAACGAGTCTAATCAAAAGAGATAGTAAAATTTGTAAAGTCTTAGGTCCTTTCCTTAAAAAAAATAAATTATTTTTTGCTGGTATTGATGTTATTGGAAATTATTTAACAGAGATTAATGTCACCTCACCTACAGGTATCCAAGAAATAAATAGACTTAATAATTGTAGTATTGAAAAAATATTTTGGGATAAAGCAACTGCAATGCTAGGTAGAGGCAACTAGCCTCTACCTATCTAATTTATTTAGTTAACCTCAATTATTTTTGGTTTTTTTGACTCTGGAATAATTCTTTCAAGAGAAATTTTTAGTAAACCATCTTTTAATTCTGCATTTTTGATTTCTACATCATCTGCAATTGTAAATGATTTGCTAAAGTATCTTTTAGAAATACCTCGATGAATTACACCATTTTTTTCCTTATTTTCAGAGGTTTCCTTAACCGATTTTACAGTTAAAAGATTATCGGCGTATTCTACCTTGATATCTTTTTTTGAAAAACCAGCTAGAGCAACTTCTATATCGTAAGAGTTATCTCCAGTTTTTACGATATTGTATGGAGGATAATTTACGCTTGTTGATACACCAAAATCATCATCAAACATTCTTTCAAAATGATCAAAGATGTTATCGAAACCAACAGAAATTGGTCTAAGTTGATTAAATATAGATAGACCATTACTTTTACTCATATGTAACTCCTATAGTTAGCAAGTTTATGTAAGTCCCATAAGGCAACTTACGAAATTCATTTAGGGTGCCGTTTTAAAAATTCAAGAGGTGAGATTTTATTTTACAGATTTTTAATACAAAAGAATATTCCATAGCGATTTCTTTTAAATAATCAAATCTACCACTTGAACCAGAGTGACCTGCGTCCATATTCATATGAAGTAATAAAAGGTTTTTATTTGTCTTATAATCATTAATTTTTTCAAACCACTTTGTCATTTCCCAGTAGGTAACTCTAGGATCAGTAATTCCACCAGTGATAAGCATATGGGGGTAGTGTTGCTGTTTCACATTATCATAAGGAGAATAACTTCTTACATAATTAAAAAATCTTTTATTTTTTTTAATATTTCCCCATTCAGGAAATTCTGTTTTTGTAAGTGGTAAACTGTCATCAAGCATTGTATTGCAGATATCAACAAATGGTACTTGGGCAATAATACCAAGAAAAAGATCGGGTCTTTCATTTGCAATGTAACCCATTAGTAAACCTCCAGCAGAACCCCCTTGAGCTATAATTCTTTTAGGCGAAGTATATTCTTCTTTGCAGAGTTTTTCAGCACAGCTTATAAAATCAAAAAAAGTATTTTTTTTATTTAAAAGTTTTCCATTTTCATACCAGTCATAGCCTTTTTCTTTTCCTCCTCTTACATGAGCTATGGCATAGATAATATTTCTATTGATTAGACTAAGTCTATTACTTGAAAACGATGAAGGTATGGATATTCCATAAGCCCCGTATCCATACAGTAATAAAAAATTCTTAGAATTTTTTTTTAATTTTTTTTTATGAATTAAAGTTATTGGTATAAGAGCTCCATCTTTTCCTTTAGCAAAAATTCTTTTACAAATATACTTTTGTTGTTGATATCCAGAAGGTATTTTTTGAATTTTTTTTAGGGAACTAATTTTTGTAATGCAGTTAAAATCAAAAATTTTTTTAGGAGTTATAGGTGATGAAAAATAATATCTAAATATGTCAGTTTCATATTCATAACCATCTTCTAGAGTTAAATGATATGCTTCTTCGTTAAATTTAAGCTTATATTCCCTATTATTTTTAAGATTTCTAATAACTATAGTTTCTTTAGCATCAAATCTTTCAAGCCTCACCAACCATGATTTAAGAATAATAAAATCTAAAATTAAAATATCTTTTTTTTTAGAGTAAAAGCTAATCCATTTTTTTAAATTTTTTTCATTTGAATAAAATATTTTAAAATTTTTATTTTTATTAATATTCGACAGTATTACAAAATAATTTTCATGATGATCGATTTCATACTCTATTTTTTTTTGTCTTTTTTTAAATAAAGATAATTTTTTTTTTTTAAAATTGAATATGTGGTACTCTGAAGTTTCATGATTACCTGATTTTATAAGAA
>VHCA01000045.1 GCA_016882225.1 Candidatus Pelagibacterales bacterium | reverse complement strand
AAATAGCTTTTATTTTTATCTCTTAATTCATGTGCTTCATACGTTCCAGTAGATGCTCCAGATGGAACAATTGCAAAATCTTTACATCCATTATTCAATACTATTTCTGTCTCAACAGTTGGAAATCCTCTGCTATCAAAGACTTGTCTTGATTTAACATCTTTTATAATGCTCATTAAAATTTTTTAACTAGCCTATCTATAGAAATTAACTCTTTAAGAAGTTTATCAAGTTCAGATAATTTTATCATATTAGGTCCATCAGATGGGGCTTTATCTGGGTTATCATGAACCTCAATAAAAATTCCAGCAACACCAACGGCTACTGCAGCTCGAGATAATGTTTTAATAAACTTTCTTTCACCACCTGAGCTTTCGCCTTTACCTCCAGGTTGTTGTACGGAGTGGGTAGCATCAAATATCACTGGATAAGCAAAATCTTTCATTACTTCTAATGATCTCATGTCTGAAACTAATGTATTATAACCAAAACTTACTCCTCGTTCGGTTACTAAAATTTTATTATTATCACTTTCTTCAACCTTTCTTATCGCATGTTTGATATCCCATGGGGCTAAAAACTGACCTTTTTTTATATTAATAATTTTTTTTGTTTTTGCTGCAGCTACTAGAAGATCAGTTTGCCTGCACAAAAATGCTGGTATCTGCAAAATATCAACTACGTCAGATATATATTCACATTGCTCTTCATTATGTACATCTGTCAAAATAGGAATTTTAAGTTTTTTTTTAATTAGTTCGAAAATTTCTATTGATTTATATAAACCAACTCCTCTTTTAGATTTCAAACTAGTTCTATTTGCTTTGTCAAATGAACTTTTAAAAATAAAACCAATTTTATTTTTATCTGCAATTTTTTTTATTGATGATGCAATTTTATAAGTGTGATTCTTGCCTTCAATTTGGCAAGGTCCAGCTATTAAAACTAATGGAATGTTGTTTCCAATCTTTACTTTACCAATCTTAATTATTTTATTTTTCATTTTTTAAAACTTCATCTCTATACTTAATTGCTGAATCAATAAAAGCTGAAAACAATTCATGTGGTTTAAATGGTTTTGATTTCAATTCAGGATGAAACTGTACACCAATAAACCATCTATGATTTTTTAGCTCTACTGCTTCAGGTAAGTTATTATAAGGAGATATTGCTGAAAATATGACACCTTTTTTTTCTAATTTAGACTTATAGTTAATATTAACCTCATAACGGTGACGATGTCGTTCATAAATTATTTTTTTGTTATTATATATTTTTGACAATAATGACCCACTTTTAACTTTTGCTGGATAAGATCCTAACCGCATGGATCCTCCTATTTTATTCAATTCTCCTTTAAAAATTTTTCTTTTATTTTTCCATTCTTCTAAAAGACAAACTACAGGATTTTTTGTTTTAGATAACTCTGTGGAATTTGCAGATTTAAGTTTAAGTAAATTTCTAGATAATTCTATAATTGCAATTTGCATTCCAAAACAAATACCAAAAAAAGGAATGTTATTTTTTCTGCAATAATTAATAGTATTAATTTTACCATCCACACCTCTCTTCCCAAAACCTCCTGGAATTAAAACCCCAGATATATTTTTTAATTTTTTCTCTATTGCCTTTTGATTATTTAAATCGGAAGACTCAATCCAGTTGATATCGACATTTACATTATTTTTTACTCCTGAATGAGTTATTGCCTCATCTATAGATTTATACGCATCTCTTAAATGGGTATATTTACCAACAATCGCAATAGAAACTGTGCTTTTGGCGTTCTTTAATTTTTTATTAAAATCTTTCCAATTTTTTAAATCTGAATTTCTTTTTGATTTAATTTTAAAATGATTTAAAATTTTTTTATCAAGACCTTCTGTTGAATATTTCAAAGGAACTTCATATATAGATTTCACATCAACCGACTGAAATACATTCGATTTTTCAACATTACAAAATAGTGAAATTTTTTCCTTTTCTTCATCTGGAATTAATCCCTCAGATCTACAAAGAATAATATCTGGTTGTATTCCAATACTTCTAAGTTCTTTTACAGAGTGTTGTGTAGGTTTTGTTTTTAGCTCTTTTGCACTACTTATAAATGGCACTAATGTTAGGTGAATAAATATCGATCTTAATTTTCCAATCTCATTTGATAACTGTCTAATCGCTTCAAGATATGGAAGACTTTCTATATCACCAACGGTTCCTCCTATTTCACAAATAATAAAATCTTCATTGGATAAGTCGCTGTAAATAAATTTTTTAATCTGATTTGTTACATGAGGTATTACTTGAACAGTGCCTCCTTTATACAATCCATTTCTTTCTGCGTTTATTATGTCCTGATAAATCTTACCTGTCGTTATATTGTCTGATTTTTTTGTATTAATACCTAAAAATCTTTCATAGTGACCTAAATCTAAATCTGTTTCAGCACCATCTTCAGTTACATATACTTCTCCATGCTGATACGGATTCATCGTTCCTGGGTCTACATTTAAATAAGGATCAAGCTTTCTAACTCTAACTTTAAAACCTCTTGATTGAAGTAAAGTTGCTATGGACGCTGATGCAATTCCTTTTCCTAAAGATGAAACCACGCCCCCTGTTACGAAAATAAAACGGAACATGGACGGTTATTATAGGTTATTTGACGAATTACCTCAAAGTTTAAATTAAAATAATTATTTAGAACTTGGTATTTTGGGCTGAGAACTTCTATTCTTATCTAATTCTTCGATCTTATCAATAACAGACTTAGGATTTTGATCTTTTTTATGAATAATTGTGAGAGAAATACTTGTTATGATGAACAAAAAAGCAATTATAGTTGTAAACTTTGTTAAAAAATCCCCAGCTGATCTAGATGAAAACAAATTATCGCTGCTAGCACCTATTCCAAGTGCTCCACCCTCTGATTTTTGTAAAAGTACTGAACCAATAAGAATTAAAGCTAAAATTACATGAAGAACTAATATTATCGTTTCCATTAATTATATTTATAGCTTTTTAATAAATTAATAAAACTAGAACTTTTTAATGAAGCACCACCAACTAAAAAACCTGATAAATGATTTACTTTCTTTAAATCATTTATAGTTTCTGAACTCACTGATCCCCCGTATAGAATTTCTGGATTTTTAAGTTTAAGATATTCTTTCAATATTTTTTTAATATTTGAAAATATATAATTCAAGTATTCTTTTTCTGGAACTATTCCAGTTCCAATAGACCAAATTGGCTCGTAAGCAAAAATAATATTTTTACTAACTAGTTTTTTATCAACCGAACTCAATATTTGTTTTTTTATTACTTTAAGTGAAAGATTATTTTTTTTATCATTTAAATTTTCTCCAAAGCAAAAAATAACTTTAACTTTATTTCTTAAAGCTGAAATAAGCTTATGTTTTATAATTTGATTTGTATCTCCTAACGTTCTTCTTTCGGAGTGGCCAACCAAAACATATTGAATTCTATTTTCTATTAACATTTTTGAACTAACTTCACCTGTGTATGCTCCAAAATCTTTATCAATTACGCTTACATCTTGTGATCCAAAGGAAAATTTTAGTTTTTTTAAATTAGTTGCAAAAAACTTTGTAAACAATATTGGGGGGCAAACAATTATCTTAAAGCTGTTAGGCTTAGATAAAAATTTATTTATTTTAACCAAATCTTTTAAAGAGTTTAACCCTCCATTCATTTTCCAATTTGCAACGAAATAAATACTTTTTTTCATAAAAAGGTTATATCTAACTGAATTTTAAAATAATTTATACAAATGCTTAATAAATTAAGAAAGTTTTCTGAAACGTTTTTTGCAAAAATCTTAATAGGTTTAATAATTTTGTCTTTTGCTTTTTGGGGAATAAGTGACTTTTTTAGATCTGAACCTAAAAATATAATAGCTGAAGTTGATGGCAAAGAAATTTCATTAAACCATTTAATTAATGAAATTAATAATCTTTCAAAACTCTATAACTTCAAAAATAACAAAGAAGCTATAAATAACAATTTACACTTCATTGCATTATCCAATTTAATTTCTGATAAAGTTTTACAATCCCACATTAAACAAGAAGGAGTTATTATTGATGATATTTCTCTTTCTATTGAAATAAAAAATACAAAAGAATTTCAAGATAATAAAAATTTTTCGAGGTCTAAATACGAAAAATTCTTAATAGAGAGAGGTGTCTCTTCAAAAATACTTGAAGAACAAATTAGAACAACTTTAGAGAAAAGAATTATTCAAGATACCTTAAAAGGATTTATTCCCATAAACAATTATTATACAAAAAAAGTTAATGAATTTTATTCTGAAAGTGTAGATATTGAATATGTTGATTTAGAGAAAATAGAACTTAAAG
>VHCA01000044.1 GCA_016882225.1 Candidatus Pelagibacterales bacterium | reverse complement strand
TTTTCAGCAGCCTCCCTTACTCTTTGAAGAGCAAGTTTGTCTTGTTTTAAATTAATTCCAGACTCTTTTTTAAATTCATCGATGATGTAATCAGATAAAACTAAATCAAAATCATCGCCACCAAGGTGTGTGTCACCATTAGTAGATTTAACTTCAAATACTCCATCACCAAGCTCTAATATTGAAATATCAAATGTACCACCGCCCAAGTCATAGACCGCGATAGTTTTTGCTTTCTTTTTATCAAGACCATAGGCAAGTGCTGCTGCAGTTGGTTCATTTATAATTCTTAAAACCTCAAGACCTGCAATTTTTCCAGCATCCTTCGTTGCTTGTCTTTGTGCATCATTAAAGTATGCAGGGACAGTGATGACTGCTTTTTTAACTTCACTTCCCAAATATTTTTCAGCAGTCTCTTTCATTTTCATTAAAGTGAATGCAGAAATTTGACTTGGAGAATACTTTTTATCTCTGGATTGAACCCATGCATCCCCATTATCGTTTCTTATAATTTTATAAGGTAAATTTTGAATGTCTGATTTAATAGATGAATCTTCAAACGTTTTTCCAATTAATCTTTTAACTGAAAAAAAAGTATTATCAGGATTTGTAACAGCCTGCCTTTTAGCAGGAAGACCGACTAAAGTTTCATTGTTATCTGTAAATGCAACAACTGAAGGAGTTGTCCTTGCACCCTCAGAGTTTTCAAGCACCTTTGGTTGTGGTCCATCCATAATGGCCACGCACGAATTTGTTGTACCTAAGTCTATTCCAATAATTTTTGACATAACTATTAAAGTTTTAATTTAATGCTGATCTTATGTGGGGTTAAGTTTCGAATTTACAACCCTAAAAAGATGAATTTTTTGACAGTTTTATAGGTTTATTTTGTGCTATCTTTTTTTTTCTTAGATATGGAAACCATTGCGGGTCTTAAAAGCCTATCATAGAGCATATACCCTTTTTGTATTTCATTAACAATTGCGCCTTCTTCTTTGTCACTTTCAACCTCATTTAAGGCTTGATGGTAATTAGGATCAAATTTTTTTCCTACAGATTCTATGGATTTAATTCCATTTCGTTCAAAAGAATTAATTAATTCTTTTTCAATTAGTTCGATCCCAATTTTTACATCTTTAAATTTATCACTATTAAATTCAGGATTATTTTTTAAAAGATCGAATGCTCTTTCAAGGTTATCTGCAATGTTTAGAACTTCTCTTGCAAAGTTTGATGAACTATATTTTATAAGGTCCTCTTTTTCTTTATCGTGGATTTTTCTTAGATTCTGACTTTCTGCAAGCGATCTTAATAGTTTATCGTTTAATTCTTCTACTTTTTCTTCAAGATCTTTAATTGGATCTTTTTCTGAGTTATTGTTTATCTCTTTGACTTCTTCATCTGAGGTTTTAGAAGTTTCATTTATATTTTCCTTTAAATCCTCAGACTTATTTTCTAAGTTTTCGTTTTTCATCTGTAGATGACTATTTAGTCTTTATTTTTTTTGTGACATATATATGCACTAATTCAATATTTTCTAGTTGTATAATGAGAAAAAATAATCGAAAACTATCAGATTTAAGATCAATAGAGATTATTCCAGATTTTATTAAAAATTCAGACAGTTCTTGCCTTATAAAATTTGGAGAAACCCAGGTCGTATGTACTGCTTCAGTTGATACCTTTCTTCCAAGATGGTTGGTTGGATCAGGTAAAGGCTGGGTGACAGCAGAGTATGGTATGCTCCCAAGATCCACTCACGAACGAATGAGAAGAGAGGCAAGTCTTGGTAAAATTGGAGGAAGGACATCTGAAATTCAAAGATTGATTGGAAGATCTTTAAGATCTGTTGTTGATATGTCTTTGTTGGGTGAGAGGGTTATTACTATCGACTGCGATGTTTTAAATGCAGATGGAGGCACAAGAACTGCATCGATTACAGGAGGTTTTGTTGCGTTAAAAAAATGTGTGAATACTCTTTTAAAAAATAAAGACATTCATAAAAATCCAATCAAACAACACGTTGCTGCAATTAGTTGTGGTTTAATAAATACCAAAGTGCACTTAGACTTAGACTTCGATGAAGACAGTAAAGCAGATGTTGATGCAAATTTTGTAATAACTGAGGATGATAGTCTAGTTGAAATTCAGGTAACAGGTGAAAAAAGTACATTTAAGGATAAAGATTTAAATGAAATGATAACAGCGTCAAAACAGGCTGTTAAAAATTTAATTCATATACAAAAGTCTATTTTTGAAAAATAAAATTAAATTTTTAAAAAATATTAAAGCAATTCTTATTGCTACAAATAATAGTGGAAAATTTATTGAAATAAAAAGCTTGTTACCTCAACATATTAAATTTTTAAGTCCAAAAGAATTTAATCTTCAAGAGCCAGAGGAAAGCGGGAGGGATTTTAAAAGCAATGCTTTAATTAAAGCAGCGTATTGTTCAAGTAAAACGAAACTTATTTCAATTGCAGATGATTCTGGTCTTGAAATTGATGTTTTAGATGGAATGCCAGGAATTTATTCAGCAAGATGGGCAGGAGATAAAAAAGATTTTAGAGTTGGAATTAAAAAAATTTATTCAGAATTAAGAGTTAAAAAGTTTAATAAAATTAAAGCAAGATTTGTCTGCGCTCTAGCGATATTCTTCCCCTGTGGTTTTTCCAAGGTTGTTGAGGGATATGTTTATGGCTCTATATCTTTGTTTCCAAAGGGTAATAATGGATTTGGTTATGATCCTATTTTTATTCCAAATAATTATACTAAAACATTTGGAGAAATGAGCTACACTTTAAAAGAAAGATTAAGCCATAGAAATGAAGCTTTTAAAAAAATTAAGAAATTTTTTAAATACTGATGAAAGAAATTAGTAGTGGTCTTTATTTAGTATCAACTCCAATTGGAAATTTATCTGACATAACTTTAAGGGCAATTGAAGTTTTAAAGCAATCTGACATTATTTTGTGCGAGGATACAAGGGTTTCTAAAAATTTGCTTGATCATTATCAAATAAATAAGACTTTATTTTCGTACCATAAATTTAATGAAAAAAAATTATTAGAAAAAATTATTCAGTATTTAAATGATGGAAAAATTATCTCACTAATTAGTGATGCTGGCACTCCTTTAATTTCAGATCCAGGTAGAATTTTAGTTAATGAACTTTATAAAAGAAAAATAAAAATTATACCCATTCCCGGACCTTCAGCAGCAAGTACCGCTTACTCCTTATCGGGTTTTTCTGATAGTTTTTATTTTGTAGGCTTTCTACCAAAAAAATCTGGAGAGAGGAAAAAAGTTTATAATAATTTAAAAAATTTAGAAACTTCTTTAGTTTTTTTTATTTCTGGAAGAGATATTGAAAAAATTTTAAATGAATTTGACAGTTTTTTTGGAAATCAGCAGATATTAATTGCAAAAGAACTTACTAAAATACACGAAACTATAGTTAGGGGCAATTTATCTACGGTTGTTGAAGATATTGGAAGTTTAAATCTTAAAGGGGAGTTTACGGTAGTATTGTCAAATATTGTAAATCAAAATAATTCAGATTTCTTAAGCTTAGATAAAGAAATTTCATTACTTAATAAAAAAATGAAGACTAAAGATTTAGTAAATTACCTTTCAGAAAAATACGATGTTTCAAAAAAAATAATTTATTCAAGAATATTAAATAAAAAAAATGATTAGATTTGTTAAAGTTTTTTTATTTTTATTTTTATTAACTTCCTGTGTTGGCAGTTATTCTTCAACTTTATTTGGTGTGGGTGTTAATATTAACTTAGATCCAAGATCTCCAGGGCTTTATTTAGATGATAAACTTGCAGAGACTACCATTAATGCAAAGATATTAAAAAATGATTACAAAAATTTTTTCATCAATGTAAAGGTTATTGATGGTACAGCTTTTTTAAGTGGGAGAGTTAATCTTGCAGAGGATAAATTAAAATTAACTAAGTTTGCTTGGGAAAGTCCAGGAATTAAAGCTGTAAAAAATGACATTGTAATAATTGATGAAACTTCCTTTAAGCAAAGAGCAAAAGATATTTTAATCTCCTCGCAGTTAGAAGTTGCTCTTTTGATAAATAAAAAAGTAAATTCAAGAAATTATAATTTAGAGACAATTAATGGGAAAATTTATATTTATGGAATGGCAAGATCTAAAGAAGAACTTGATGAGGTTTTAAAAGAAGCAAAGATTATAGCTGAAGTAAATGAAGTTATTCCAAGTATTATTTTATCTAACGATTTGTCTAGAAAGAACTATCTTTAGTTTTTATTATATTTAATTACTTCAGATGAGAATGCAGCGATTGCTGCCATATTAAATATGTCTGAGACTTTTGACCTAAGTGTTGCAATTTCAATAGGTCTATTCAGTCCAATTAATAAAGGTCCAATAAGTGTGCTACCGCCAAGTTCCTTTAAAATTTTTGTTGATATTGCAGCACTGTGTATTGCTGGCA
>VHCA01000043.1 GCA_016882225.1 Candidatus Pelagibacterales bacterium | reverse complement strand
GCAAAATATGCCTTGGGATTTCCCTCAAAAATTAGTCCAGCAATTCCTGCAAGACATAAAGCTATTATTGCAGCTCCAGGAAGTGCAAAACCAACTGGAAACCCAATACCTAAGGATGCCATCATAATCAGGACGAATATAAATAAAATTAGGACTTCCATTATTTTTTTGCTTTGCAAATGTTATTAGCATTGGAAAGTATGTAGGCAGAAAACTGTATAATCATTGTCACTGCAAAAACTGCAAGAAATCCTGCCATCATGTATTTTACATAAAGACCCGCAACACCTTGTTGTGTTACTTCAAAATTTGTGAGCGGAGCATTAATAGTGCTTTGTTTTCCTTGCATTCCATAAAATAGAATTAATCCGCAAAGGGGAATTCCAAAAAATAATGATCCTATGATATTTGCAATAGCCTGATTTTTAGGTTTGAATTTATTATAAAGTATATCAACTCGAACATGACCCTCTTTTACTAACGTATGAGCGCTTGAGAAAAGAAATAATGCTCCATACCAGTATCTAACTAAATCTCCCATAAATGTCTGTTCATAGGAGTAAACAAACCTTGAAATAACTATCAGCATTTCTGCAATCACAACTAAGGCTGAAAGCCAAATAAATCCAAGAGTCTTAAAATAAAAAGCACAGTAAAATCCAACAATCACTAAGGGCAAATGTATAAAAAGAATTCTAGATCTTGGGGATGATAAAAATAATTGAGCTTCTTTTCCAAAGAAAATTTCTGCAAATTTTTCACTTACTAAAAAAGAAATAAAAAAATCAGTTATGCCAACTAATAAAACGATCCAGAAAGCAGATTTTGCTATGTAAAGCGATACAGTTGTTAGGAAGTCTGAGTCCTGCGAGAGTGTTCTTTTGTTAAAATAATAAACAAAAAAAAAAGTAAGTAGTAAAGAGACTATATAAATAGAATTTTCAATAATTTGATTTTGAATTCCAATAAAATTTAAAAGAATATTATTTGCTAAAAATGCAAATGTAATGATGACGATAAAGTAACAAAAAAGGCGTGCAAGATTTGGTGGTGAAAAATAGGTATTCATTAATTTTTAACTATCAACGGGGCGTTTTCGCCCCGTTGAATTAAAAATTAGATTCCAAGAACTCGGTTACGTTGTTGCAAGTATGCTTGTGAAGAAATCTTATTCCAAGCTCCAATTTCTCGTCTAGCTTTAAAGAAGCTTTGAACAACTTTTTTAGCAATGTCGCTACTTGCTTCATTTTCCTTATGAACTTCTTCAGAAGCTTTACCAAAGGCATCATAAGTTCGGTTATTAAACTGCATTAGTTTAACACCGTGGTTTTTAATTAATCTGTTCAGTGCAAGACCATTGTTTGCTTGAAACTCAGAATACATAACTTCGTTTTCTATCGTAGCACAGTTTTCAACAGCTGCTTGATCAGATTTCGAAAGTTTATTGTACCAAGCAAGATTAACTCCAAGTCCTAGCATTGAACCTGGCTCATGCATTCCTGGGTAGTAATAAAACTTAGCTGCTTCGTAGAATTTTAAAAATTCATCATTCCACGGACCAACCCATTCAGTTGCATCAATTGCACCTGACATCAGTTGTTCATAAATTTGACCACCTGGAACACTGATGACACTTCCACCAAGCTTAGTGATAACTTGACCACCTGCTCCTGGAATTCTCATCTTTAAACCTTTAATGTCATCTGGTGATTTAATTTCTTTTCTAAACCAGCCACCCATTTGAACTCCTGTGTTTCCACACATAAAACCTTTAAGTCCAAACCTTGCAGCAAGTTCATCCCATAGTTGTTGGCCACCAGCAAATCTGATCCATGCATTAAACTCTTCATAGGTCAAACCCATTGGAACTGCCGTGAAATAGCCGTAGGCTTTTTCTTTTCCAACCCAGTAGTATTCAGCGCCGTGATATATCTGAGCGTCACCTTTTCCAACAACGTCAAATACGTCAAACGCTCCAACTCTTTCACCAGCGTTAAAGAAGTTTATTTTTATTCTTCCATCGGTCATTGCCTCAAGGCGTTTTGCATATCGCTCAGCGCCAGTTCCAAGTCCAGGAAGACCTTTTGGCCAAGTAGTAACCATAACTGCCTCAACTCTAGATTGGGCTATGGCAGGAGCAGCTAATTGAGATGCAGCAACAGCAGCAATACCAGTTGTTGCAACCGCTCCCTTGATGAACTTACGTCTTGAAGTTTTTTTTGACTTCAAAACTGTTTCGTCATTTTTCATGTTGTTTCCCTTATTTTAGTTTGAATTAAAAGGGTTAATTAAGCATACTGCGATACGTATTACAATTGTCGTAAGAATGAGATTTTATTTGATTATTTGACTAAACAGTTAATAAATTAATTATAATACCATGGACTTTAATAGAACTATTCTTGTAACAGGATCTACTAGTGGCATTGGTCTTTCTGTAACTCAAAAATTTTATGATCAAGGATTTAACGTTGTAATAGTTGGTAAAGTTAAAAATAATATTATCAAGAAGCTAAAAAATGAATTTGATAGCGACAGAGCAATTTTTTTTAATTTAGATCTTACCAATGTAAATAATGTTAAAAAAGTAATCTCATCATCAGTTAAAAAATTTAAAAAAATCGATGTACTTGTAAACTGCGCTGGTATGCAGTTTGTATCCCCAATAGAAAAGTATCCTGAAGATGTTTGGAGAAAACTTTTAGACATTAATTTAAATACAGCATTTTATATGACGAAATATATCTTACCTGTGATGAGAAAAAATAAATGGGGAAGAATCATTAATATTGCATCAACGCATGGTCTTATTGCATCAATTAATAAGTCTGCCTACACCGCATCTAAACATGGGTTAGTTGGTCTAACTAAAGTAACAGCACTTGAAACTGCAAAAGATAACATAACGTGCAATTCAGTTTGTCCAGGATTTGTCTTAACCGATCTTATTCAAGATCAAATAGATGTGCTTGCTAAAAAATTTAAACTTTCAAATGAAAAAGCTCAAATTAAACTTCTTCAAGATAAACAACCATCGCTGAAGTTTGTCAAAAAAGATGATATTGCTGATTTAATTTTGTTTTTATGCTCAGATAGTGCAGAGCAAATTACAGGAGCAAATATTCCAATTGATGGTGGTTGGACATCGCAATAATTGTAGTATGTTTTTAATTTGTTATAAAAAATAATGAATCCAACTTTAATTCAAATCGTTGCAAGTGTTATATTTGCACTTGCTGTTCTCCACACATTTTCAGTAAAATTTTTTATAAATCTTGCACATAAATATCCAAGACACCAAAAAGTGTTTCATTTGCTTGGAGAGGTGGAAGCTGTTTTTGGATTTTGGGCTATCATATTAATTATTTTATTTTTTATTTTAGGAGGCAAACAATTTTCAATTGATTATTTAAATAATCAAAAATTTACAGAGCCATTATTTGTTTTTGTAATTATGGTTATTGCAGCAAGCAAACCTATTTTAGATTTTTCTCTTTTTTGTGTAACAAAAATTTCAAAGCTTCTTCCTCTTCACTCATCCTTAAGTTTTTATTTTACAACTTTACTTTTAGTTCCACTTCTTGGCTCTTTTATCACGGAGCCTGCTGCCATGACCCTTGGGGCTTTAATTTTAAAAGATCATTTTTACTCTAGAAAAATCTCAACAACTTTAAAGTTTGCAACCATTGGAGCCCTATTTGTAAATGTTAGCGTTGGCGGAGTGATGACCCAGTTTGCTGCACCTCCAGTATTAATGGTAGCGCAAAAATGGGGTTGGACATTAGAATTTATGTTTACGAACTATGGTTGGAGGGCTGCTGGCGCCTGTTTTGTAAATGCGTTGATTGTCACTTTTTTGTTTAGAAATGAGCTTAAAAAAATTGCAGGTTTAAAAATTCCTGAAGTTAAACTAACTACACATATACTTATTTTGCATTTAGCACTTTTAGCAGGAGTTGTTGTTTTTGTTCATGACTTAGTTGTATTTGTTGGAATATTTTTAATTTTTTTAGCACTCGCAACTTGTTATAAAAAATATCAGACAAAATTAATTATGAGAGAGGCATTTATGGTCTCTCTATTTTTAAGTGGACTTGTCGTGCTTGGGGCTGAACAAAAATGGTGGCTACAGCCTCTATTAAGTTCCATGTCAGTAAATCAAGTATACTACGGGGCTACCGCATTAACAGCTATAACTGATAATGCAGCCCTTACTTATCTCGGATCCTTAGTGGACGGTCTTTCTGATGAATTTAAGTTTGCTTTGGTTGCTGGAGCTGTTAGCGGTGGTGGGCTTACAGTTATAGCAAATGCACCAAATCCTGCGGGGTATTCTATTTTATGTAAAAGTTTTAAAGATGGCGTGATCAGTCCACTTTACTTATTTTTAGGAGCATTAGGGCCTACAATTGTTGCTATATTCTTCTTTAATTTAATTTAAACTTTCTTTCGTGATCAGATTTTTAGAAAAATATAATACTCCTTTTTTAGTTATATTTTGTGGATCT
>VHCA01000042.1 GCA_016882225.1 Candidatus Pelagibacterales bacterium | reverse complement strand
AAAAATTAATTAAGCTTTAGAAGTATTTTGCTGATTAACTTTATTTTCATTTTTTTTTTTACAACAAATAAAGTATGCAGCAGTTGCAATACTTGTTGCAACACTCAATAAAGATAACCCCAAGCAGATTTTTTTAATCATCATTTGTTAGTATAAATACTTAATTTATTGTTTATTTTAATCCTTAAATTTAACTGTGCGGCTTTATGTTCTTGAAAATACATATCGAAAGCCTAATTTATTAAAAATTTAGAATTGAGTCATGGTTCCTATAGTAAATCATCCTGATTATGTTGCGCAAATCGGAGACGATCATAAATTTCCAATAAAAAAATTTGGAGAGTTATTTCAACTATTAAAAAATGACGGAATTATAAGTGAGAAAAACTTGCACATCCCAAATCCTGCTACAATTCAAGATTTAACAAGAGTGCATACAAATGAATATATAAGCAAGATAAGCAATTTAACATTAAGTAAAGAAGAGGAAAGAAAATTGGGCTTTCCAATTGTACCAAGTGTTAGACAAAGATCTTTTGTTGCAACGGGCGGTACAATTTTAGCAGCTCAACTTGCACTGCAAAGTGGTCTTGCTTGTAATACAGCAGGGGGCTCACATCATGCATTTGCAAGTAGTGGTAATGGTTACTGTGTATTTAATGATGTAGCTGTTGCAGCAAGGAAGTTGATTGCAGAACATAATATAGAAAAAATTTTAATCTTTGATCTTGATGTACATCAGGGAGATGGCACAGCAAAAATATTTGAGGATGATGAAAACGTTTTCACATTAAGTATTCACTCAAAAAAAAACTATCCTCTTAATAAACAGTTGAGTAATTTAGATATAGAATTAGATGAGGGTATTAAAGATGATCAGTATTTGGAAGTTGTCTTTAATAGTTTAGAGGAAATGAACAAGAAGAAATTTGATTACGTATTTTACGTTGCGGGCGTTGATGTGCACGAAGAAGATAGAATTGGCAAATTTAAAATTAGCACAGAGGGTATCAAACGAAGAGAGGAATTAGTAATTCATAATTTTTATAAAAAAAGAATTCCACTTTGCGGAGTTTTAGGAGGTGGCTACAACAAAGACTTTAAACAATTAATCTTCTTACATTCCTTACTACATAGAACTTGTCATAATTTATTACATCATGAAAATTAGAGTAGAAGCCCTTAAACATCTTAGTCATTTCTCTGAAAATTTTTTGAGCCAATATGCTAAAAATCGTAATTTCGACTTTGGAAAAAATAAAAGAGATAATACAAGTTGTTTATCAAAATATATAACTCATCGAGTTATTGACGAGTTGGAGGTTATACAATCTGCACATTCAAAATATCCTTACACGACTGTTGAAAAATTTATCCAAGAAGTATGTTGGCGTACCTATTGGAAAGGTTGGCTAGAACTTAGACCAAATGTTTGGAAATCATACAGAGACGATTTATTAAAATTACAAGATGAAAAAAAAAATACGAGCTACTTAAATGCGATTCATGGAGCTACATCTGTTGAGTGTTTTAACGATTGGGTAAATGAATTAAAAGAAACTGGATATTTACACAACCATGCAAGAATGTGGTTTGCAAGTATTTGGATTTTTACTTTAAAACTTCCTTGGCAACTTGGAGCTGACTTTTTTTTAAAACATTTGCTTGATGGTGATGCAGCTTCAAATACTTTAAGTTGGAGGTGGGTTGCTGGACTACAAACAAAAGGAAAACACTATTTAGCAACGAGTTGGAATATTAATAAGTTTTCAGCGAAAAAATATGATAATTTAAAATTGAATGAGAAAGCAAACTCTCTTTTTGAAAGTAATAATTTTACTCCTATCCCTCTTCATTTCGACAAAACCGAAAACGATAACTCCCTGTTTCTTGCGCACAATTTAGATAGTTCGTATTTATTAAAACATACTAAAAAAATGTTTAGCCACTATGCTCTTTTTGACTTTAATAAAGTATTAGAGAATGAAAGTTATTCAAAAAAAGTAATAGATTTTAAAGCGCAAATAAATTTTGAAATTTTAGAACAAATAAAAAATGATTTTCAATCAAATCTTATTTTGGATAATGCAGATGGTCTCTTTAAGATAGTTGAGGAAAAAAACATCAAATCCATAATTATGCCTTATCTCGCCTGTGGTTATGAAAATGATTTTATAAATGAACTTAGAGAAAAGATAAGAATTTTCTATTTAGCAAGGGATTATGATCAATTTTGCTTTCCTTTTTCAACTAAAGGTTTTTTTGCTTTTAAAGATCAAATACACAAAATTTTAACAAAATTTTTATAAAAAATTAAATTTTGGTTTTTTCTAATTTTAGCGTACAACCTTGCTATGGCTTTTTCATTACCAAATTTAAATTATGCTAAAAATGCCCTTGCGCCTTCAATGAGTGTGGAAACATTAGATTTGCATCACGGCAAACACCATCAGACGTATGTAACTAATTTGAATAATTTAATTAAAGGAACTGATCTTGAAAATGCATCGCTTGAAGAAATTGTAAAAAAAACTGCTAAAGATACAAGCAAGGCTGCTATTTTTAACAATGCAGGACAACACTATAACCATATTTTATTTTGGCAGTCCATGAGGCCCAACGGTGGTGGAAATATGCCAACAAAGTTAGAAAAAAAAATTATTCAATCCTTTGGTAGTATTGAAAAATTTAAGGAGGACTTCATTCAAGCAGGTGTTACACAATTTGGCTCTGGATGGGCTTGGCTATCATTAAAAGACGATAAATTAGTCATAAGCAAAACTGCAAATGGTTCAAACCCTTTAGTTGATAATTCAAAGCCAATATTTGGCTGCGATGTATGGGAACATGCATATTATGTTGATTATCGAAATCGAAGACCCGATTATTTAAAAGCTTTTGTTGAAAAATTAGCAAACTGGGAATTTGTTGAATCTCAATTAAACTAACATTTAACATCTACAACACCAAGTTGTATTTTTATTTTTTGCAAGCTATCGACTCTCACAAAAATTTCTGCTCTAATTAATTCATTATGGCTGGCACAATCAGTCATTAAATTTAAGACTGAAAGTTCCTAGGCTAAAAAATAGCAAAGCCATTTAATAAATATAAACAATAAGGGGAAACAATGAGTACAGAAACAATCAAAAGTTCTCGATCCATATCTCGTACTTTAGATACTTCCCATCTAAAAGTTCCATTTCCTTTTAAATCAAAATATGGAAATTTTATTGGTGGTAAGTTCGTTGAGCCAAAGTCTGGGAAATACTTTGACAATGTAAGTCCGATAAATAATGAAGTGATATGTTCGGTTCCTAGATCTGATGCGCAAGATGTAGAGGCTGCTTTAGATGCAGCGCACGCTGCATTTCCTTCATGGGGTATAACTTCCATCACAGAACGATCTAATATGCTTTTGAAAATTGCTGATGTGATTGAAAAAAATTTAAATCTATTAGCAACTGCTGAATGCATAGACAATGGAAAGCCCATAAGAGAATGTATGGCTGCAGATTTACCTTTAGTGATTGATCACTTTAGATATTTTGCAGGAGTAATACGGGCGGAGGAAGGTTCAGTTGCTGAAATTAGTAGCACGGAATATTCCTACCATATTCCAGAACCGCTTGGTGTAGTTGGTCAAATTATCCCATGGAACTTTCCATTACTAATGGCAACATGGAAAATTGCACCTGCACTTGCTGCTGGAAATTGTATTGTATTAAAACCTGCAGAGCAAACACCTGCATCCATCTTGCTATTAATGGAGTTAATTGGACATTTAATACCTCCTGGGGTGTTAAATATTGTGAGTGGATATGGATTAGAAGCTGGGAAACCATTGGCTTCATCAAAGCGAATTAAAAAAATCGCATTTACAGGTGAAACCACAACCGGCAGATTAATCATGCAATATGCATCACAAAATCTAATTCCAATCACCTTAGAATTAGGTGGAAAATCACCTAACATTTTCTTTGAAGATGTAATGGATAAAGATGACGACTTCTTCGATAAATGTTTAGAGGGTTTTACAATGTTTACTCTAAATCAGGGTGAAGTTTGTACTTGTCCAAGCCGTGCATTAGTTCAAGAGTCGATCTATGACAAGTTCATGGAACGAGCTATTGCAAGAACTAAAGCGGTAATCCAAGACAATCCATTGAAGATGCACACTATGCTAGGAGCGCAAGCCTCAACAGAACAAATGGAAAAAATTAAATCTTATTTAGATTTAGGTAAAAAAGAAGGAGCTAAAGTTCTACTCGGTGGGAATGTTGCAAACGTCAATAGTGGGTTGGAAAGAGGAAATTACATCCAAGCTACTATTTTTGAAGGCAACAATTCAATGAGAATTTTCCAAGAGGAAATTTTCGGACCAGTTGTTTCAGTGACAAAGTTCAAAGATGAAGCGCATGCACTTAAAATTGCAAATGATACTTTATATGGACTTGGTGCTGGAGTATGGACTAGAAACGGCAACATCGCCTACAGAATGGGACGAGCTATCCAAGCTGGTCGTGTTTGGACAAACTGTTACCATGCTTATCCAGCACA
>VHCA01000041.1 GCA_016882225.1 Candidatus Pelagibacterales bacterium | reverse complement strand
CAGTAATACGTTCAGACTATATGTTAAAAGCTGTGATTTTTAATGTTATTTTCATGTTTATAGGCATTGTAATTTTCTTAATTGCATTTGAGGGAGCTCGAAAAAGAGGAGCGCTACTTAATATTGGAGAATAAATTCATTTTTTAAATGAATAATTTTTGTATTTCAATTTCAACTATTCCATCAAGACTTTCTAAAATTCATTTGACGTTAGAGTCTTTTGAAAAACAAAGTCTTTTACCAAGGAAAGTTTTTTTAAATATACCAAATACTTATTTACGATTTCCAAATGAAAAAATTGAAATACCAGATCTTACTAATAAATTTAAAAAAATTGATATTCAGATAAACCGCTGCGAGGACTTTGGTCCTGGAACCAAATTAATGGGTGGGTTAGATAGTTTAGGTAGTTTTGATTGTGTAATTTTATTAGACGATGACAGCATTTATCATCCAAAGGTTTGTGAATATTTAATTGCTCATTTTAATGAAAATAATGAAGCTGCGTATAGCTTTTTTACTGTAAAAATTTATGATTTAGTAATGGGTCAGGGAACAGATGGATTTTTAATCCCAACAAAATATTTAGGAAAAATAAAAGAATTTTATGATTTGTATGTGAGAGGAAACAAATACACATTTCTTAATGATGATTTTTGGATGTCATTTTACCTTGCAAAATATCTTGAAAAACCTGTGTATGTTACATCCTTAGAGCATAAAACTGTTGAATATATGGGATCAAAATATATTTATGAAAATCATTCACAGATAAATCCTCTGCATAAATTATATATGCCAATTTTATCTAGAAGAACGTTTGATAAATTAAATTATTGGAGAATTTTAACTACCCTCAAAATAAAAAAACTATTTAACAAATAAATTACTTTTTCATCACGAACAAACTACCTGGACCATTGCCAAGCAAATAAATTTTGCCATCAGCTCCAATCTTCAAATCTCTAATGTTTCCAACTGTATCTTTAAATAAAATAGTTTCTTTTCCAACTTCATTAGCATTTAAAAATTCTAGCTTTCTCAAAGTCTGATTATTTAGAGTTGCAATTAATATGTGATTGTTCCACTCCTTAAACTCTTCTCCTTTATAAATCTGCGTAGCAGATGCTGCTATAGATGGTGTCCAGGTATACAGTGGTTTTGTAAACCTACTATCCCACTTATCTGCCTCTCCGCACTTCGTCATCGTATAATTCATTCCGCCCCAGCACCAAATCTGCCATCCGTAATTTTCTCCAAATTTTATTTCGCCAAAAAAGTCTCCACCGCGTGGGCCATGATTTGAAATATAAATCTTATTATTGCTTGGATGGATGGTCATACCTTGGGGATTGCGAATACCTATTTGATAGATTTCAGGAAGCCAATTATCTTTTCCTTTAAACTTAGGATTATCTTTTGGAGCAGTACCATCTAAATTAATTCTAATAACTTTGCCAATATGATTACTTGGATCCTGTGCGATATTACCTCCGCCTCTTTCACCTGGTGCTGCATATAAATATCCATCTTTAATTACAATTCTACAACCAAAGTGAAAACCGCTGTCGATTGCGGGATTTGCTTGAAAAATGTTTTTAAAATTTAAATTCTCTCTTGAAAAATTTGCTTTTGCAATACTTGTACTAGTTTTCCCGTCTCCTCTGTTTTCTGTATAGCAAATAAATATCTCATCTTGGTGCTTTAAAATTTCAAGCAACCCTCCCTGGCCATGCACTTTAAAGTTTAAGTTATGTCGTATTTTTTTTTGTGTTTTATTTTTTATGTTTGCAAGGATGATTTCTCCTTCTTTATCTGAGATTAAAACTTCATCAGTAGTAATAAACGTTAGGCTCCAGGGAACGTTAAGATCAAATATCTTCTCAAGCTTAAAGCTTGAACTAAAAGCACTTATATTAAATAGAAATAAAAAAATAAAAATATATTTAAGCATTTTCATACTGCTTCTCAATTTCTTCAATGTATTCGCTTAAGTCATTCAGTAAATTTAATCTTTCCGTATCACCACTATCCTCACACTTCACTCTCAAATCATCAATGTCTTTATAAGCCTTAGGCACTGTGTTCCATTTTTCATCATTTGTGCTTAAAATTTGCTCTGCAATTTTTCTGTGAATCAATTTGTATTCATCCTTCGATAAAACCTCTGGATTTTCCTCATAAATCAAGCGTTTTGCAAAGTAGTTGTAACGTTCGTCTTTAAACTTATCTGATAACTTTAACTTCTCATTCCAATCTGATTTATGAAAATCCATCATCACTTTCTGATCTTCTGGTTTTGAAAATCCACCAGAGTACAAACTTTCTTCTGCCATGATACCTAGTTGGCTGTCTAGTTGTTCTTTTTCTTCAACCTCTTCAATTAAAACTTTCCTCACTCTGTCTTTAAATTCAGTGTTTGCATCAACAAGCTTTGCTCTTTCCTTTAACTTTTCAAGTCCAAGCTGCTTGTAGCTATCAAACTTTAATGCCCACTCCACATCCATTACGATTGGATGTTTATTATTTTTGACTGTGCGTAACACTTTTGGACTCTTTTTTAATTCTTCCTTTAGTTGCTGATAGCTCATTTTAAAAAATATATTAGGGTCGTGTTTTAAATCGAAACAAACGGGCCATGTATATTTTGGGTGAAACATTACAAAGTTAACTGCAAAGGGTCTTGATTTTCCGTAAAAATATTCATCCACTGAAAAAACTTTCTTATCTTCAATTAAATTATTAACCTCAGCCTTGCTTCCAGTAATCCTACCACTCTCCCAAACAACTGGTGCATCTTTTTTTATAATTTTAGCAACTTCAATTGTTGCATAAACATCTGCAAGTGCTGAGTGCGCGTTATCATGTTTAATCCCATTCAGCTTCGTAAGTTCATCAAGTTTAAACACAGCATTACCCTTATCGCTCATTGGAGTTTTGATGCAGGTTGGATAGTACAAATGAGCACAGCGAATGAGCCCTAAAATATCTCCTCTCTTATTTCCGTTCCACTGCGTTAGGTAAGGTTCATTTAAAGATTTAAATAAGCTTTTTCTTAAAAATTCTTCATCAAAGCTAAGATTATTGTAACCAATAAAAATTGCTGGCGTCCATCTGTGAAACTTTTCAAGTAACAACTTAATCATACCGTAGTGAGATAGATTAGTTTTTTTAAGAATTTGTGGTGTTGTCTTATTAACTAATAAGGCACCTGGCTCTGGCACTACCCCTTTTTTAAGCGCACATCTTAAATTAATTGGATCATCTAATTCCTGAAATTCATCATTTACAATTACAGCGCTTGCTTCAATAATCTGATCCCAGGTTGAGCTCCTACCACTAGTTTCAAAATCATAGAATACGTAGTTCATTTTTTTTCAATCTGTTCTTTAGGATTGTCTTCAAGATCTTGAATACGCTCTGCTCTACTTTGAATTTTATCAATTGAAATTTTTATATTTCTGAACTGATCTGCAACTAAGTTGAATTTTTTCTCAACATCTTCCGTCCTCTCAGCAAGTCTACCAATGTCTTTTCCAATAAGTCCTATTTCCTTAATAAAAACCTGAGCCTTTTTCGTCATATCTCTGTCTTTTAAAAATACGTTTAAGGTATTAATGAAACCCCAGAGAAGGCTTGGGCTTACGATTAAAACGTTTTTTTCCCTGGCTTTTTGTACTAGGTTATTGTCGTTTTCTTGTATAGCGAGATACACAGCCTCCGACCTTACAAACATTAGAGCATGCGGTGCTGTCTCTCCTTCGATGATGTAATCTTCTGATATTTTCTTAACATTTTTTATCACATCCTCCTCAAATAACCGCTTAAACCGCCTCTCATCTTCTGGATTGGTCGAGGATTTAAATTTTTTAAAATTATCGACGATAAATTTTGAATCGATTGGAAGTCTGTCTCCCTTATCTCCAAAATCTAAAAGACAATCTACTCTCTTATTGTTGCTTAGGACGTGTTGAAACTTCAGATATTCTAAAGGAAGTCTATCACGTAAAAGTTTTTCAAGTTCATCTTCAGCAAAAGCTCCTCTCTCCTGCTTATCATCCAATAAGTTTTGAAAATTTTTGAATGTAGAATCCATAGAAGTTTGCATGGTTGACATATTTTTTGCAGTCTCTTCCAACTTTACAAACCGCTCCATCAAATTACTTAGCTGTGTACTTAAAACGGAGTTATCGCTTGAATGCGTATCTTCTTTTTTTCTAAAAATAAAAAAAATGGCAATACCGCCTATGAAAAGACCTAAAATTAAATATAAAAAGTTTACATCCATATACTTAGCTTGGTTTTAGTTTAGCTATGAATGTGATTAATAGTTAAGGTAGGAACTTAGCTATTAGTTGTGCATTACTAGGCTAAACTAACATTATTACATTAGTTGAGTCATAATTTTTTGTCAATCATCAGTAATAACTTTTTAACGGTTTATTAAACCTCCAGCTTTGGCTGTGTCCTAATTTACCTTTATTTATAGGTTCAAACGCATTCACCTGATAAATGTATCTAGTCATATCCTTCTTTGGACTTTCAAATTTAAATACTACAGGCTCCGCTTGTTTTTTTCTCTCCCGTTCAAGCTTTTCTCTTCTCTCAAGCTCCCGTTTCTTTTGATACTCTAGTAAACTATCGGAGTTATC
>VHCA01000040.1 GCA_016882225.1 Candidatus Pelagibacterales bacterium | reverse complement strand
TATCAGCAGCACAAGCAAAATTACGAGCTAAAAATTAATTTTTCTTTAAATGATCCTTGTGATGAAGGACAAAATAAAAGTACGATAAGATACAGCATACAGCAAATACACTAAATGCAGCTTGGTACGATTGAAGCGTATTAAAGCCATATGATTTAAATAGATCAATTAAAATTCCAATTACCCATTGCACTACAAACGTTCCTAGGAATAAAATTAAATTATAACTTGATAGCGCTTTACCTGCGATCGCATTTGGAAAAGCCATTCCAACAGCAGGTTGCGCTAATGAGACAAAAACACTTGCTATTAAGAAAAGTGCAAAATGGAATCCATTAACATTTTCTCCGGAATAAATAATAAATCCTAAAGCTAAGAAACTTAAAGGAACGCATCTTATCATAATAGTATCTGAGGAAATCCCTCTCTTATGAAAGTATGGATAAATAAATCCCCATATAAAAAAAGTTAGTAGCATAGAAAAATTAACCCAGAATAAATTAGTTGCAGCTTGAAGTGGAGAAAATCCAGAAACATTTGTCATCCAAGGTCCAGCCCACAACGTTTGCAATGCCTGAAGTCCTCCGTAATTAAAAAAACCAAGGGGAACTAAACTTAAAAAATATGGATGTGTCCAAATAGTTTTATAACTTGAAAATCCTTGATCTTCGATTGGTGTTTCGACTTTAGTCCAGGATGGAATAATAAAAGTGATTAAAACTATTGTAGTTAAAATTAAACCTGCAAGAATTAAAAAAATATTTCTCCAACCAATTTCTGGAAGTAGTAATTGCACTGGTAGTGTTGATGCAAGCATACCAAGCGCTCCCGTCATCAACATCCAGGCATTCGCCCGTTGTTGCTGATCAAGAGGCAACCATCGTCTATATCCGGTAAGCGGCGCCATAAGACAAACAGAAACTCCAATTCCAATTAAAATTCTTGAAAGCAGAAGTGAGAAAAAACTTTCAGACTTTGAAAAAGCAATAATGCTTAAGAAAGCAATAGTTAGGAAGAAAAGAATTACTTTTTTTGGTCCGTATTTATCTAAGAAATATCCATTTGGAAGTTGCATCGCAGCAAATCCAAGAAAATATCCACCAGCAAGCAGCCCAAGATCTGCAGCGGTTAGTCCTAATTCATTAGAGAATACTGGAGAAAGGGTTGCTGTGATTGCTCTTATTAAAGTTGATACAAAATACCCAAGTGCAAATACTAAAAAGACAGTTATGGCCTTATTTTTAGTGAGTAATTCAGTCATGGTTAATAATGATATCTAAAATTTGCATAACTACCTTTTATTCGTCTATCGTTAATTGTCTAAAGAATTCTAAAGCTTCAGGGTTAGCAAGAGCTTCACTGTTATCGATGTTTTCACCATTAATTATTTTTCTTACAGCAATTTCAACAATCTTGTTTGATTTAGTTCGTGGGATATCTGGGCAATGAATAATTTTAGACGGCACATGTCTTGGACTACAATTTGTTCGAATTTTTTTTTTAATTGCTTCAACTAAATCATCTGAAAGTTTATTTCCTTTAGTAAGTTTTACAAAAAGAATAATTCTAACGTCATCTTTATAATTTTGACCTATGACAATAGATTCTGCTATTGCATCAAAAGACTCGACTTGCCTGTAAATTTCAGATGTTCCAATTCGAACCCCACCTGGCTTTAGAGTTGCATCAGATCTTCCGTAAATAATATAACCGCCATGCTTAGTTTTTTGTATATAATCTCCATGATGCCAAATATTTTTATATTTTCTAAAATACGCATTTAAGATTTTATCTTCCGAAGCATCATTCCAAAACATTACAGGCATGGAAGGAAATGGTTGTTTAATTACTAATTCTCCTTTTTCATCTATTGGTGTTGAATTTCCTTGATCATCAAAAACATCCACATCGATACCAAGCGACGGTGACTGAATTTCACCTGCATAAATATTATTAAAAATATTACAGATATTAATCACTCCAACAACATCCGTTCCTCCAGAAATGGATCCTAAGTGTACATCTTTTTTTATTTTCTCATACACGTACACAAAACTTTCTTTGACTAAAGGACTTCCTGTTGAAGTAATTGTTTTTAAATCTTCTAGGTTATAATTTTTTGCATCAAATTTTTCTTTCTTCAATTGATCAATATATTTTGCAGCAACACCGAAAAGAGTAAATTTATGATGCTCACAGTATTTAATTAAACAATCTATATTTTTATAAAAAGGAAATCCGTCATATAGATAAATACTTGCCTTACAGGCAAGTCCAGCAACAAGCCAGTTCCACATCATCCATCCAGTTGAGGTAAAATAAAAAAGTCTATCATTTTCTTTTACATCGCAGTGAAGAGAAAGCTCCTTCATCTGTTCTATCAAAGCATTACCTGCACCATGAACGATACACTTTGGATACCCAGTAGTTCCACTTGAATAGAGAATATATATAGGGTGGTTAAATTCAAATTCTTCAAAAGTTTCATCCATTTCACTCTCCTCTAAAGCTTTATTTAAAGAAATATAATTATGTGAGGTGTCTTCATCATCGTAATTACATATGATGACCTGATTAATGGATGGAATTTTTTTTAAAATCTCGGGAATTTTATCCAAGAGTGATATTTTTTTTCCATTATAAAAATAATGATTAGCGCTGATCAAAACCTTAGGCTCTATTTGTAAGAACCTATCTACAACACCCTGAATTCCAAAGTCAGGAGAACACGAACTCCATATTCCTCCGATCTTTGCAGTGCCCAAAAAAGTTATAACTGTCTCAATTGTATTCGGTACATAAGCTGCAACTCTATCTCCTTTAACTATTCCAAGCTTATTTAAAAATGCAGAAAACTTGCAGGTTTTTTCATATAATTGCCTCCAACTTAGTTTTTTTTCAAAGCCTGTTTCGGAACGAAAAAGAATAGAAACTTCATCATTTTTTTTAACTAATAAGTTCTTTGCAAAGTTTAGGGTAGATGTTGGAAAAAATTTCGTTTTATGAAATATCTTATTTTTTTGGATTATTTCTTTTTGTTTTGTTCCGTTTAATTTAAAAAAGTCCCAACACTCTGACCAAAAAGCTTCATTATTAGAAACCGACCATTTCCATAGTTTGTTATAATCAAGTCCAAAGGAAGTATTATATTTTTTTTCAATGTACGTTTTAAATTTAAAAAGATTTGAGTTTTCTATTTTTGATTTGCTTGGAGTCCAAAGTAGTTCACTCACAGTACTTTTTTAAAAGTTCAAAGAAACATCTTCATGATTTGCAGTACATCTAGAGACAAAAAGAGCATGTTTTTTTGGGATCCGTTCTTGCTTACGTACACCAATGGTATCAACAATTTGTTTATTATAATTTTCAAATTTCACTAATAATTGTTTGGCTGCCAGATCCCTTACGGAAAGCTCTTTTTGTAAAAGTTTTTGAATCTCTTGTGTTTTAATTAAAATCTCTTTTTTATTCCAATCGTCTTTCATTTTTTCTCCGGTATCATAAATTATATCTTTGATTTCATCTCCTCCGGACATTTTATCCATTATCCCAAGTATTTCTTGGAACGATTTTATGGACTTATCTTTATTTTCTTTTTGGATGAATTCAATACTTTCTTTTAATTCTTCTTGTGCGAGCTTAATCTTTTCTACATCTTTAATTTCTTTAAATATTTTAAAAAAATTGTCATATCCTTGATCAACAGTTTGGTAGTAAGTATTTAAAGAGTTTTTATAGTCTTTAGATAGTTCCTTAAATTTTTTATTTTTTTCATCAAATTCTTTAGGAACGTTGCTTAATATTTTCTCTTTTTCTTTTTTAAGATTTTCAATTTCTTTGCTTAAATTTATTTTCTTATTTTCATCTTTTATTCTTTCTAAATCTTTTTCTGTATCAATTATTTTTCTATTGATATCATTTGCTTGGACTTGGGTTTTTCTTGCACTATTATGAAGTGCGTAATACGTTTTGCTATATTCATCTAAAATAATTTTTTTCTTCTCTGCTTCTTTAATTTGATCTAACGCTAGCAACGATTTTACAAAATGATCGTTCATCATAGCACGTTGCTCTGATGGCAGAACATCTAGTTTGAATGTTTTTGCCTCTGCAATTGCTTTTCGTATTTGAGGTTCATCATTTTTATAAAGCGTATATGTATAATCCATTAAGCACTTTTCTAATTTTGGATTTGTTGATGGTGGTGCAAGTTCAGATGTTAAATACGACCTAAATGGAATGTAATTTGATAATGCTGGATATAGACCAACTATTGCTAAACCTAATAACTGTAAGAAGATAAATGGGGTTGCTCCTCTCCATATGTCCGTGGTTGCAATAGATTTTGGAGCAACACCTCGCAGATAGAAAAGTGCAAAACCAAAAGGTGGAGTTAGAAAAGAGGTTTGCATATTAACTCCAACCATTACACCTAACCAAATTGCAGTAATGTTTGCTGATGGATCTGCCAGAAGAATAGGGGCTACTATCGGTAAAACAACTACAACAATTTCAATATAATCAATAAAAAAACCTAAAATAAAAATAATGGTCATCACTACAAAAAACTGTGTCCAAAACCCTCCTGGTAGATTTTTTAAGTAATCTCTTATTAAATCTTCACCTCCAAGGCCTCTAAAAGCTGCTGTAAGTAATGCAGCTCCAATTAAAATAATAAAGACCATGGTACTTGTGATTGTAGTTTCAGTTGAAACTTCTTTTAAAACATTTTTAATTTTAAAGACTCTCCAGAAACTCCAGGCAA
>VHCA01000039.1 GCA_016882225.1 Candidatus Pelagibacterales bacterium | reverse complement strand
GCACCAAGTTTTGCTGATATATTTTACAATAATTGTTTTAAAAATGGGATCTTACCAATTGTGTTAGATGAAAAATTAGTTAAGGAACTTAGTGAGTTGGCAGATAAAAAGAGAGAAATTGAAATAGATTTAGAAGATCAAAAAATACATAAGGGAGATAATCAGCCAATTGATTTTGATATAGATCCGTTCAAAAAGGAATGCTTGATAAAAGGATATGATGACATTGCACTTACGTTAAACAAAAATCAGAAAATATCAATTTTCGAAGACAAGAAAAAAACTTTAACTCCTTGGCTATATACTTGAAGAAAAAAATTTTAATACTTGCTGGTGATGGAATTGGGCCAGAAGTAATGAATGAAGTAAAAAAGATTATTCTTTGGTTTAATGAAAACAAAAAAACTGGTTTTGATATTACTGAGGAGTTAGCAGGAGGTATATCTTATGATAAACACGGAACACCTTTAACTGATAGTGTTTTAAATTTAGCGATTCAGAGTGATGCTGTTCTATTGGGAGCTGTTGGTGGACCAAAATGGGATCAATTAGAATTTTCAAAAAAACCTGAACGGGCACTACTGCGACTTCGAAAAGATTTAAAACTATTTGCAAATTTAAGGCCTGCCATTTGTTTTAAAGAACTTTCTAGCGCCTCAACTCTAAAGCCAGAAATAGTATCAGATCTGGATATTATGATTATTAGAGAACTTACAGGAGGGATATATTTCGGAGAACCAAGAGGAGTTTCTAAACTTTCTGATGGCTCAAGAAAAGGAGTGAACACTCATGTATATACTTCTTATGAAATACAAAGGGTTGCAACCACAGCCTTTGAACTCGCAAGAAAAAGAAAAAATAAAGTTACATCTTGCGAAAAATCAAATGTTATGGAGGCAGGATTATTATGGAGAGAAGAGGTCACAGAGTTGCATAAACGTAAATTTAAGGATGTTGAATTAAACCACATGCTTGCAGACAACTGTGCAATGCAATTGGTTCGCTATCCAAAACAATTTGATGTAATTTTAACTGATAATTTGTTTGGTGATATGCTTTCTGACGAGGCTGGCATGCTTACCGGATCGCTTGGTATGTTGCCCTCAGCATCTCTAAGTGAGAGAGATAAAAATGGAAAAGTTAAAGCCATGTATGAACCAATTCATGGAACTGCTCCAGATATAGCTGGCAAGAGCATAGCAAATCCGCTTGCATCCATCTTAAGTTTTGCAATGGCACTTCGATATTCTTTCGATATGTCTTCAGAAGCAACTATGCTTGATGATGCCGTTCGAAAAGTATTAAAAGATGGTTATAGAACTCAAGATATTATGGAAAAAGATAGAAAAAAAGTTTCAACCTCTGAAATGGGTAACCTTGTAATACAAAAACTACACTAATGAATTATAGTATTGCAATTGTTGGTGGTACAGGAAATGCAGGAAGAACAACTATTGATGTTTTGGAGAAAAGAAAATTTCCAGTTGAAACTCTTTATGTTATTGCTTCAAAAAAAAGTGCTGGAAAAACTTTAGTATTTAAAAAAAAAAAAATTAAAATTGAAAGTCTTGAGTCTTTTGATTTTAATAAAGCGGATATAACTTTCTTTTGTGCAGGTGCAAAGAATGCAAAAATATGGGCTCCAAAAATTGCAAAAAAATCGATTGTAATAGATTACTCTAGTTATTTTAGACAATTCAAAAATATTCCACTTATCGTTCCTGAAGTGAATGCAGGAGCTTTAAAGGATTATAAAAAAACAAATATTATAGCTAATCCAAACTGTTCTACAGCTCAACTTGTTGTGGCTTTGAAACCGTTGCATGCGAGATATAAAATTTCTCGTGTAGTAACATCGACTTATCAATCTGTTTCTGGAGCAGGAAAAGCTGCTATGGATGAACTTGTTGATCAGACGAAAAAATGGTTTCAAAAGAAAAAAATTTCTCCAAAAAAATTTACTAAACAAATAGCATTTAACGTTATTCCTCATATAGATACTTTCTTAAAAGATGGGCAAACAAAAGAAGAATGGAAGATGGAAAATGAAACTAAGAAAATACTAGACAAACAAATAAAACTTACAGCAACCTGTGTAAGAGTTCCTGTTTTTATTTCTCATTCAGAAGCTGTAAATGTTGAATTAAGAAAAAAATTTAATTTAGGGGATATTAGAAGGATTTTACAAAAAGCCCCAGGATGTAAAGTAATTGATGAACAAAAAAACGGTGGTTATGCAACTCCTGTTGAATGCTCAGGAAGTTATTTGACTTATGTTTCTAGAATTAGAAAAGATCCAACAAAAAATGCTATTAATATGTGGGTAGTTTCTGATAATTTATTAAAAGGTGCAGCTTTTAATGCAGTACAAATAGCAGAGCTTTTAATTAAAAAATATATTTAATGAATAAGGAAACAGCGCCATTATCTCCGCATATTCAAATTTATAAGTGGCAATTCTCATCTCTTTTGTCCATCACGCATAGAATGACTGCAGTTATAAATATTATTGCATTTGGTTTGATAATTTTGTGGGTCGTATTTCTTTCACTTGGACCAGAGTTATTTATTATATTTCAAAATTTTCTATCTAGTTTTATCGGTAAATTCTTACTTATAGGTTTTACATGGTCTTTTTGCTATCACTTATTAAATGGTATCAGGCATTTAGCATGGGACTTTGGTTATGGTTATGAAATGAAAACAGCAAATATTTCAGGTGCAGCAGTACTATTATTATCTTTTATTTTTACAACGTTAATTTGGGTCACTATATGATTTTAAGTCCAGTTAAAAAATGGAAATTGCAAAGATTAACCGCAATTATATTAATTCCACTTTTAGTTTGGTTTTTGTATTCATTTTTAATTTTAGTTTACAAAGATTATTCCTCTGCGATTGATTTTTTTGATAATAAACTTAATTCAATATTATTTTTATTTTTTATCGTTTTTGTAGCTCTACACTCCAAGATTGGAGTTGGAGAAATAATAGAAGATTATATTCACAGTCCAAGTTTAAAAAAGTTTCTTAATACTGTGGCATTAATTTACTCCATTTTAATGCCTTTAATTGGTATTATATCAGTATTTTACATTATAATTGTATGAGTACTTATCCAATTGTCGACCATGAATATGATGTTATAGTTGTAGGAGCTGGTGGCTCAGGTTTAAGAGCTGCCGTTGGTCTTGCAGAAGCTGGTCTTAAGACAGCATGTATTTCAAAAGTCTTTCCAACAAGAAGTCACACAGCTGCAGCTCAAGGGGGGATTTCTGCAGCACTTGGCAATATGTCAGAAGATGATTGGAGATGGCATATGTATGATACTGTTAAGGGTGCAGACTGGCTTGGAGATCAAGATGCTATAGAGTATTTATGTAAGGAAGCTCCTCAAGCTGTTATCGAATTAGAAAAATATGGAGTTCCATTTAGCAGAACTGATGAAGGAAAAATTTATCAACGACCCTTTGGTGGAATGACTGCAAATTATGGAAATGGAATAGCTCAGCGGACATGTGCAGCGGCTGACAGAACTGGTCATGCAATCTTACATACACTTTATGGGCAAGCATTAAAAAAAAATACAGAATTTTTTATTGAATATTTTGCATTAGATTTACTAATGCATGATGGTAAGTGTTGTGGAGTGACCGCTTGGAATCTGCAAGATGGATCCATTCATAGATTTAGAGCTCACATAACTATTCTTGCTACCGGAGGATATGGTAAGGCTTATTTTTCAGCAACTTCAGCACATACTTGTACAGGAGATGGTAATGCTATGGTGTTAAGAGCAGGATTACCACTACAAGATATGGAATTTATTCAATTTCATCCAACAGGCATTTATGGAGCAGGATGTTTAATTACAGAGGGATCAAGGGGCGAAGGCGGATTTTTAGTTAATTCAGAAGGAGAAAGATTTATGGAGCGCTACGCTCCTTCCGCAAAAGATCTTGCATCAAGAGATGTAGTTTCAAGATCAATGACAGTTGAGATCAATGAAGGTAGAGGCGTTGGTAAAAATAAAGACCATATTTTTTTACACTTAAATCATTTAGATCCAAAAGTTTTACATGAAAGGTTGCCTGGTATTTCTGAGTCTGCAAAAATATTTGCAGGTGTCGATGTAACGAAAGAGCCAATTCCAGTTATTCCAACGGTTCACTACAACATGGGTGGTATTCCAACAAATTATTTTGGTGAGGTGATTTCAAAGAGTAACGGAAATAAAGATGAAATTGTCCCAGGGCTTATGGCAGTTGGCGAGGCAGCTTGCGTATCTGTGCACGGAGCAAATCGTTTGGGATCAAACTCTTTAATTGATTTAGTTGTCTTTGGTAAAGCCGCAGCAGTTAGGGCAGCATCTATACTAAAAAAAAATATACCTCATGAGAAGATTCCAGAAATTGAGACGCAAAAGTCTATTGACCGATTTGATAAACTTCGAAATGCAAAAGGCGATACCCCAACATCTAAACTTAGAGACAAAATGCAAAGAACTATGCAATCAAAGTGTGCTGTGTTTAGAGATGATAAAATCTTAAATGAGGGAATGAAAGAAATCCAACAAACGTGGGAAGGTTTAGATGATATTTCTGTATCTGATAAATCCTTAATATTTAATACTGATTTAGTTGAAACATTAGAATTTGATAATTTAATTCGTCAAAGTTTAGTAACTGTTGCCTCTGCAGAAAATAGAAAAGAAAGTAGAGGGGCACATTTTAGGGAAGACTTTAAAGAAAGAGATGATGAAAAGTGGATGAAACACACGCTTGCATGGCACAATGGCAATGGTGTTAAAATTGATTACAGAAATGTACATAATTTTACATTAACAAATGATGTGCAATATTTTCCACCAAAAGCAAGAGTGTATTAATGGTACAATTTTCACTTCCTAAGAATTCTGAAATTTTAGAAGGAAAGTACTTTAAAGATAAAAGTAA
>VHCA01000038.1 GCA_016882225.1 Candidatus Pelagibacterales bacterium | reverse complement strand
TTTGACTCAGCTAATTTTTTGTAGGCGTGTTTAATAAATCTAACTGCGCCAATAACATTCAGTTTGTAGGCATTAATATAATCATCTTCTTTTGCCATAGAGAAGGGTTTTAAAACTATGGATCCTATGCAATAGACAAGTCCTACAATTTTTTCATTTGAGATTGTATCTAGGCTATCTTTAACACTTTGATCATCCTCGATATTGCAAAGTGCAAATGATGAATTAGTTTTTGATGCTAAATCTTGAAGCTTGTCATTGTCTCTTCCAACTAAATGGCACGGTATTTCATCTTTTGACAAGCTTATTGCTAACGTTGATCCTGTGTAACCAGTTGCTCCAACAATCACAATTTTATCAGACATAAAATTACATTCTAATCCTTTATTATGAAAATAAAAAGGGCCCAGATTAATCTGGGCCCTTTAAAATATTTTAAACTAAATATTAGCTAACCTGTTCGCCGTGTTGGCTAAGGTCAAGACCTGCTCTCTCTTGCTCGTCTGAGGCTCTAAGTTTTGTAAATAAGCCAACGAACTTTAGAATAATGTAAGTCATGATAGCTGTGTAAGCTACAGTCACAATAACACCTAGAAATTGTAACGTAACTTGTCCTCCGTTACCTTCAATCATTCCTGATGCACCTCCCACAGCTTTTACCGCAAATACACCTGTTAAAATTGCACCAACAATACCTCCAACTCCATGGATACCAAACACATCTAAAGAGTCGTCGTAGCCTAGCGCTTTTTTAATTTTAGTACATGCAAAGTAGCAAATTATACCTGCTGCAAGTCCAATAAAGAAAGCTCCACTTGGTGTTACAAATCCAGCTGCTGGAGTAATTGCAACAAGCCCTGCTATTGCACCAGAAAGTATACCAAGTAAACTTGGTTTTTTTTCTGAACTAAACCACTCTAATATCATCCAAGCAAGAGCTGCTGTTGCTGTTGCAACTTGGGTTACAAGCATTGCCATACCAGCTGTTCCATTTGCTGCAACTGCTGATCCAGCATTGAAACCAAACCAACCAACCCAAAGTAGAGATCCACCAATTAAAGATAGTACTACGTTGTTTGGTCTAACTGGACTTTTTCTCTTCCCGAGAACTATTGCTGCAACTAAGGCTGCCACACCAGAGTTAATGTGAACAACGGTGCCTCCTGCGAAATCAAGAACTCCTTTTTCAGCTAAATAGCCGCCACCCCAAACCATGTGACCGATTGGTGCATAAACTAGGATGCTCCATAAGATAATAAAAAAGAAAAGAGCTCCAAAATTTATTCTTTCAACAACCGCACCACAAATTAGTGCAGCAGTAATAATTGCAAATGTTAATTGATATATAACAAAAACTGTTTCAGGAATTGTACCTTGTAATGCTGCAACGCCAATACCATTTAAAAATGCTTTTGAAAAACCACCAACAATCGAATTATAAGTTCCTTCAGTAAAGGTTATTGAATAACCAAGTACATACCAAGTTATTGTAACAATACATGCTATTGTAAATGTTTGCGTTACTGTGGATACGATATTTTTTCTACCAACTAAACCACCGTAGAAAAGCGCAACACCTGGAATACTCATCATTAGAACTAGCAATGCGCTAGTTAGCATCCAAGCTGTATCTCCTGCATTTAAAACAGGTTTTTTTTCTGCTGCATAAAGAGCTGTAGAAAAAAGTAATACTGCTCCAATAATTAATATTTTAGAAAATAACTTCATCATATTGCTTTCTCTCCTTTTTCTCCTGTTCTGATTCGAACAACGGCTGAAAGACTGGTTACAAAAATTTTTCCATCACCAATTTTTCCTGTCTTTGCCGTTTTTTGAATTGTATCTAGTACTTTTTTAAAATTTTTACTCGATACAGCAACTTCAAGTTTTGTTTTAGGAAGGAATGCAACCTCATATTCGGACCCTCTATAAAATTCTGTATGTCCTTTTTGACGTCCATAACCCTTCACTTCTGTCATAGTTAAACCATGAACACCGATTTTACTAAGCGCTCGCTTAACATTGTCGGCTTGCTCTGGCTTAACAATTGCTGTTATAAGCTTCATAGAACTCCCTTCGTAAACCATTTAACCAACAAATATTTGGCCTGCTTTGGTTTGTTGTAGCAGTTAAAAATTCTAGACTAGCAAATATTTTTTTTATTAATAATGAGTAATGAATGATTCAGTTATGAAAAAAATGCATAACCTAGACTAAGTTTTTCCGTTAGTATTTTTGTATCGTTCGAGTTTAATTGAGAAATCCTCAATAAGATTAAGAAGATCATTTCCCTCTTTTGTTAATTTAACACCCCTTGGATTACGCGTAAAAATCTTATGCTTTATATCCTTTTCTAAATCAATTATCGCGCGAGAAAAAGTGGATTGAGATCTATTCTCTTGCTTGGATGCTTGTAAAAAGCTTCCAGCTTTTGCAACCTTATGAAATATTTTTAACTTCTCCCAGTTCACAATGGAATAATTATCTTGAAACTATGAACTGACTAATGCAATTTTTTTTTAGGTGATATGCTAATTAATTTTAACTGATCCAATTACCTTAAAACTTTTATCTGTGACAACAATCTCGCCAGAATTTGGATAATAATTTGTAAGACTTCCAATAGTTACGTGATGCGTAACTAAAACGAGATTTTTACTACTTTTCCAATTATTTACTAAATTTTTAACACTTTTTATATGTGCTGGTCCTTTACTCGAGTCTCTAAAAAAAGAGTTAAGCCCAGAAAAGGTTGTAAACTCTCCAAAAGCATACTTTGCTGTATCTTTGCATCTGCACCACTCTGAGGAATAAACTTTATCAATTAGAATGCTATTTGATTTAAAAAATACCCCTACTCTTTTTGATTGATTAATACCCTCTTCCGACAGATTTCTTTGTGTTTTACAATCTGATAAATCGAAATTTGACGGATCTCCTAGTCCAGGTGCTAAAGCATGTCTAATAAGAACAATTTTTTCTCCCTTTTTTAATTCCAAAATTACTTTGTTTTCCTCAGCAAATACTGTTGTAAAGCTAAGGAAAAAAAAATAGATAACTAATAAAAATTTTTTAAACATCAGCACAATATGAGTATTGGAAAAATATTAGTAATCATTGCAGTCATTGGGGTCGTTATATGGTTTTTTGTATTTTTTAGAAGATCAAAAGCAAGTGGAATGAAAGATTTAGTCAAAGATCCAAAAACTGGGGTATACAAAACTAAGGATGAAGAAAATAACTAGATATTTTTTTCAAATTTTTCAAAACTATTTAATATTTTATCCATAACAAAAGGAGCTGCAAACGCTAAAAAAAATGACCAGAATAATAGTTGGTTTTTAATTGCATCTGGAAAATAAACTTCATTAATAAAAAAACCAACTAATAAAGAATTTTCATAATTCATTGAAGGAAAAAAAATACCTCCAGATATTAAAGCGGTAATTATAAGAATAAGAGACCTTTGATTAGTTATATTTTTAAAAAATATTTTTTTAAATACCACATAAATACAAGCGCAGCACAAGTAATCTGCGATTAAAAAAAGATATAAAACACTTAGTTGTTTTAGTGCAATTATAAAAGCAATTAAAGAAAGGCTAATAATTATTACAAATGAAATTGTGTTTGTATAAATCTTTGAATGTTTAAAAAAATCTTTTGAATGTACAATTAATAAACTTGAAATAGAATTTAATAAAGTATCAACAGTGCTTATCGTTAAGCAAAGTGCAAAAATTAAAACGACTATTGTAATTAAAAAATTATTTTCAAAAAAAATAATAGAAAAAAAAACTAAATCTTCTGAGAACTTAATATTTAAGTTTTGAGCTAATATTCCTGTTAAACCAATTACAAAAACAATTAAAAATATAATAAAAAAAGAAATTAAAAGACTATTTGTTAAAACTGTCTTATCTTTTGCAGCATACACCCGTTGCCAATTGCCTTGATGTAATAAATTAGTAGCACAAACTGCAATAAAAAATAAAAATCCAAATTGAAAAAAACTTAATAGAGAAGTTTTATTTTCTTGTGAATAACTAAAAAAGGTATCAATATTTAATGTATATGAAGTTGAAATAAAACTTATCAAAATAAAGAATAAAAGAATTATTACTATAAATTGAATAGTATCTGATCTGATGGTTGCTTTAAGTCCTCCTAATACGACATAAAATAGTGTTGAAAAAAGAATTATTATTGCAGTTAACCAAACAGGAGTGTTTGAAATTTTATAAAACAATTTTGATATAGCTGTAATTTCAGCGCATAAAAAAATAAAAAGGTAAAAAATCATTATAATTAAAATAAACTTTGATACGGTATTGCTAAATTTCTTTTGTATTAGCTGCGATAATGAAATACCTTTTGGAAAAATAGATCGTATTTTTTTTCCAAAAAAAATTAAAAATAACATTGGCGAAGCAGCACCAAAAGCATAGCCAACTATTGACCCGTATCCTCCAAAAGTACTAGCAGTTGGTGGTCCAAATAAAATCCATGCACCTAAAGCTGAAGCAGTGAATGTCGCGGTTAATCTAAAAGTATTTTCGTTTCTTGAGGAAACTAAATAACTTTGCTCTGTTTTTTTTTGAAATCCAAAAATAACCGCTATTGAAAGAAAGAATATAGATACAAAAAATATTGTAGCTACTGCAACTGTTTGATTAATTAAAACTTGTTCCATATTTTCCTAATTGCATTACCAATCAAGGTTCAAGGGTTTAATCTCAGCTTTTTAAAGCACCCCTAAGTTAAAGCTAAAATATCAATATAGGTTTTAAATGAAAGAACTATTTAAACATTAAATGGCCTATACCAGCTGCCACATAACAAGTTTGAAAAAATATTAACAATACTAAAATCCAATAACAATTAACTAGTCTATCCTTAAAAATTTTTCTATTTACAACTGTAATTGAGTCTTGAGGTGTAGGAATTGCTTTTTTAAATTTCCTTACATCATAAGTGTACATCCAATAGTCTTTGCTTGTTTGACTTTTGTCGCCAGTTTCAAATTTTTTGAGGTAATTAGACACAAATGTAAGCAAATAAATTAAAAGAATTAAAATTGATATGGACCAAAGCATAAGATGATTAAAGCATAACAAAAATTAAAATTCAATTATCAATTGTTTATTATCTTAATTA
>VHCA01000037.1 GCA_016882225.1 Candidatus Pelagibacterales bacterium | reverse complement strand
GAGTTGAGGGAAAATACTATGTATTTGATTATGAGTGGATTAAAGGAATTCAAGACATTGATAAATATTATGATGTGTATTTAGGTGGTAATTGGGAAGGAAAAATTATTTTAAAAGAAAGCCAACATAAAATCTCAGCACCTAACCAAATTCAAAATGCTTTACTTGCAATAAGAAATGTTAGAAATAAACCTTTCTTTGATGATAAGGCGCAACTTGATTTAAATTGTTTTTTTGTATCATCTCTTATTAAGGCTTCAAAAGCCTTAAAAGATCCAGAACTTTTAAATGAAGCCAAGACTATATTTAACAATATTCAAAGTTATTTCTTTAAAGAAAATTTATTTCACTGTTATTCCGACAATGTTTTCCTAGAAGATTACGCTTATACTATTCAGTGTTTAATGGATTTGTACGATGAAAGCTTAATGATGGATTATAAAATAAAGGCGAGAAAATTTGCAAAAGATGCAATCAGTTTTTTCTACGATAAACAAAAGAAATATTTTCAAAAAAATACAATTCATACTAATGATATTTTTACTTCAGCTTTAGATGTTGCTGATCATAACATTGGAAACGGTAACTCTATAATGCTGACGAATTTTTTAAGAATTGGTTTTTTAAATGAGGCAAAAGAATTAGCATCCTCAATGCATGGATATGTGAATATGCACTCACAAAATATGGCTAGCTCTATTAAAGCTTTAGATATATTTGAGCAGGTAATTCAGAGTCCGAATTGTAGCGAAGAGGGCTGTAAAATTTAGTTATTTTTTCTTTTCCTGGGTTTTTGGAGAGGTATCTTTTGGTTTTTCATCTTCAAACCAAGTATTTGGACTTTTAAATCTTAAATTATCGTGAGGATTAAATTTATCTGTAAGTACGTAAACAAAATAACTAAGCACAATCGATAATATAATTGCAATTAGTCCTTCAAACTTTTTAATCATGTTAGAATATTATGAATTTAAATTATAATTTAAAGTTAAAAGTTATTTAAAAGATAAAGAACCGCAAGGCCTGATATTATTGTTGCTATTATATTTTTTGTAAAGATTCCAACCATTAAAGCAAATGCACCAGCTAGAATTCTTGGATTATGTTGAAACATAAATACTCCAGAGGGATCTAAAAAAATTAAAGGAAATATAATGGATGGAAAAATTGCACATGGTATGTAGCTTAAAATAAATCTAACTTTTGGAGTAAGGTACTCTTTTTTTACAATCGCTATCATTGAATACCTGGTAAGGAATGTAATTATTCCAGCTGAAATTATTAATATCCAGATCATATAAATTTTTTTACGTTTTCATCTCTAAAGGAATATAAATAAGCAATTAATATTCCAGAGGCTGCTGATATTAAAATATAAGCTTTAAGTGGAAAGTTGAATGTTAAAATTGAAACAGTTCCCGATACTAAGGTAATTAATAAGTACGTTGGTTTTTTTAAGTCATTTATTATCAAAGCTAAAAAAGTTAAAGGTATTGCAAAATTTAATCCTAATTCTTCAGGAATGAAGGATCCTAGAATAATTCCAATTAGAGTTGAAATTTGCCACATAAACCATAGCATGAAACCAGTGCCTAGAAGATGATAATGAATATTATTTACTTTTTTATTTTCTATAAAATATTTATTCGAAAACATAAAAGCCTGATCTGTTAACAGATAAGACAAAGTAATTTTCCATGGTTTTGAAAGATGATTAACGTGCTCTGAAATAACAGCGCCATATAAAAAATGTCTAGCATTTACGGCGCCAACAGATCCAAGAATTACATAAGGGTTTGCATTTAAAGAAAACAATTGCATAAAAACCAATTGTGATGATCCAGCAAAAATAATTATACTCATCATAAATGTTTCAAGAGCAGAAAGTCCAAATTCGACTCCTAAGGCTCCATAAATAATACCAAACGGAAACACACCCATTAATGAGGGTGAGACATCAATAATTCCTTTTTTAAAAAGTTGATTTTCAGATAACATTTAGAAAAATTTTACTTAAATTTCTTGAGAACAATGTTTACATCTACTTTTACATCATCTTTAAGTATCCACGTATTCGACCAAATTCCAGAGCCTATTCCAAAATTAGTTCTCTTAAATATAAAGGTCCCTTTGGCTTCGGTTCTATTTTCATTTACCAACCTATAATCTAGGGGTATTTTTAAATCTTCACCTATGCCTTTAATCTTTAACTCAGCAAATGCCTGTGCAGTATTATCCCTATTTATAAGAAAATCTTTTGTTTGGAGGGTTGCTTTTTTAAAATTTTTTATATCAAAAAACATCTCTCCTCTAATTAGATCCTTATAATCAAAATCATAATTTGTTGAAATACTTGAAATATCTATCTCAAAGTTTGCGGTACCCTCAAAGTTCTTTCTATCAACCTCTACTACACCATTAAATTTTGAGAATTCTCCGAATACATCCTCTGCAAATAATACTTTTATTGAAAATTTTATATTACTTTCAGTGTTGACCACATTCCATCGTTCAAGAGCAATTGAGGTACTGGGTAAAAGAAGTAATAATATTAATAAAAACTTATTCAGATTTTTTAAACCACATTCTTTTTAGAGTTTGATCTTTTTTTATATAATGATGGTAAAGACTAGCTCCAACATGAATAATAAATAAACCAACTAGTATAAGACCAATATTTGAGTGAATTGAAAAAGCTACGTCAGAGTTAGCATCACTCTTTTCAACGAGCGGGGGCAAGGAAAATAAACCAAAAAAACTTACACTCGCACCCCTGGCCGAGGAATATGCCCATCCAGAAAAAGTTAGAATGATAATAGCTGCATAAAAGAAATAATGAACAGATTTTGCAGTCACTTTTAAAAGTTTATTTTCTTGCAAAGGATCTGGAACCACATTCATAAATCTCCAAAATAATCGAAGAAAAATAAAAAATAAAATCAAAATACCAAATGATTTATGTAAATTAAATAAAAAGAAGCGAAGAGGACCCCTTTCAAGATCGCCCATAATAAATCCAATTGAAAAATTAATGACAATTACTAATGCCATCAACCAATGAAAATTTTTTGTAATTACACCATAATTTGTATTCGTATTTTTTAACATTAAGTTTCTTTATAAAGAATTTATATATACAAACATACTTTTAATTTATTTAAAATAAATGTAATTCTTTTTGATAATGAAAAATCAATATTCTATTAATGAGATTTTGGGTGCAGTAGATACTATTCTTTCAGAAGAATTTAACTTAAGGGAGGATTTAGCACAAATAGAGGTAAAAAATGTTGATGAAAAAAATAAAAAAGAAAAGACAAAAAAAAGTGAATTACCGCTTCTATTGAAAAAAACTGTGGAGTATCAAACTCTAATTTTGAATAATATGGTTGATATTTTAGTTTTAAATACAATTAAGAAATGATTATTACCTGCGAGTGTCAAAAGTATAGGTTTGTAGTTAAAGCTGAAGATATTGGTCCTCAAGGACGATTAGTACAGTGTGGGATGTGTGATAAGCAGTGGTTCCAAGAACCACCATCCAAAGATGAGATTAAAATTTTAAAAGATAACTACGTAACGGTTAATGATGATAACGAAGATGAAATTAAGAGTAAGCCAAAAATAAAAAAAGACTCATCTAAATATGTGCCAGTTAAATATAAGTCAGAACCTTTTTTAACTTTAACGAAAGTTTTTTGGTTTACTTTATTAGCTTTAGTTCTGCTAATCTATATGAGCATCGAAAACAAGAATCTAGTACTAGGCTCATTTCCTAAAGCGATAGATTATTATGACTTAATTCAGGCGCTTTATGAACAGATACTTGAAATAAGTGTGCAGTTCATTGATTTTTTTACTCCAAAGACTAATAGTAACTAATTAAAAAAAGTTTAGGACTCTAAGTTTTTATTTGCTATATACCTGCCTCATTAATTCAACTTAAAGTAATTAATATGAAAACAATACTAGCTACTATTGTGAGTATGATTTTAGCTGTGTCATTTGCTAATGCTCAAGCAAAAACTTGCGCTGATCTAATCAAAGCATACGACACTCAAGTTAAAACTGCTAAGTTAGATGCTGCAAACTCTAAAAAAGCTGCAGATCTAAGAAAAGCTGCAGATGACCAAAACAAAGCAAAAAAAGAAGCTGATTGTGTAAAATCAATCAATTCTGCAACTGCTTTATTGGCTCCAGCTAAGAAGTAGATATCATTTTAAAGTGCCAACAGTGTTGGCACTTTAATCAGTCCTCTTAAACACTTCCAAAAAAACTATCGAAATTTTCGTTAAGTTTGGTATATTACTGCTACAAACTAATTAGTTAATTAAATGAAAAAAATATTAACAATACTTTTTAGCATTTTGTTTTTAGCTACAGCAGCTTATGCAGCATCTTGTCCTGCATTAATGAAACAGTATGATGAAAAAGTTAAATCAGTAAAATTAGATGCAGCAAAAGCAAAACAGGCTACTGATCTTCGAAAACAAGGTGAAGATTTACATAAAGCTGGAAAGCATGCTGACTCTGAAAAAGCTTTAAAACAAGCTTTAGCGCTAATAGGCGTAACAGTTAAGTAATACTTTTAAAAGCGCATGGCCCTATATGGGTTGTGCGCTTTTTTTTTCTTCTTTTAGATTTTTCTAATATAAGGTTTAATGATGGAGGCTAAAAAGGGAATTTTATACTGGTTAGCTAACTTATTTTTAAAAAATCAACATTCAAAATTTGGATCCATACTCAATTCCTCAAAGGCCTGGGCTAAAGTTCCAGCGTTATATTTTCCATTTAATTTATTCTTTAAAGCAATCAGCAGAAAAAAATCTCTAATTGAAGAAAGTTTAAGAACATTAATATCTATTCGTGTTTCTCAGCTTAACAATTGTTCCTTTTGTATTGATATGAATAGCTATCTTTATCTTAAGGCCAATTCTAAAGAAAAAATTAAAGATCTTTTGCTTTATAGAACTAGTCCTATTTTTTCAGAAAAAGAAAAAATAGCTTTAGAATATGCTGAGATGGTTACTTTAAATAAAGTGGATGACGATTTAAGAGATAAACTTCAAAAACATTTTACAGATGAAGCTATAGTTGAACTTACAGCAATCGCTGCGTTTCAAAATATGTCTGCTAAATTTAATAGTGCACTAAAGGTTGAGTCTAATAACCTATGTGAAAGAGAGAGTAATTAAAATTTATGAAAGCATTTGTTGTCCTCGGAAATCAGCTGTTTCCAACAGAATATTTAAAAGATTTTAAATCCTACCATTTTTTTATGGCAGAAGATTATGGTCTTTGCTCTTTTGTAAAACACCATAAGCAGAAAATTCTACTCTACCTAACTTGTATGAGAGAATACCGCGATAAACTTATCAAAGAGAAGTTTAAAATTAGTTATTTAGAAGCTGAAAATAAAAACTTCAAAGAAACATATGAGACCAAGCTTTTAGAGTTTTTAAAAAAAAATAATATTAAAGAAGTTCAATTATTTGAGATTGAGGATATTTTTTTTGAAAAAAGATTAGTCAAATTCTTTCAAAAAAATGCTGTTTCTTTTACTTTTTTGAAGTCTCCAATGTTTTTAACCTCTAGAACAGAATTTAAGGATTATTTACAAAAAAGTAAAAAACCTTTTATGGCAAACTTTTATAAGGATCAAAGAATAAGACTTAATATTTTAATTAATAGTAAACAAGAACCTTTAGGGGGTAAATGGAGTTTTGATGAGGAAAATAGAAAGAAACTAGCCCACAAAATTAATATTCCAATTTTTAAAAAATTTAAAAGTTCAAGATATTTAAAAAATATTAAGGATATAATCCTTAAACATTTTGATG
>VHCA01000036.1 GCA_016882225.1 Candidatus Pelagibacterales bacterium | reverse complement strand
CAAGAGCTAGTGCAAATTGCTTCCAAAGCTTTGGATGGTCGTTTTTTGAATCCTCCTCGTCATTCAAATTTTCAAGAAGAATTTTTCTATCACTAATGTCTTCACAAATTGAATGGGTTGCACTTATATACCGAGGAAAAGCTTTAACATGATGATAGTATTGTTCTGCATAATCCTTAATTATTTCCCTGTTCAATTTTCCTTCATTCCATGCTTGATAAAAAGGATGTTTTAGCAGGTGAAAATCATCTAATTTATCATTGAGTTTTTTTGAAAACATTTTTTAAATTCTCCTAATTTGTTTTAAATACATATAAATTAAATCGTTTACTAATCAAACAAGTTGAAGTTGTAATAAGGAAAAAAATTTAATAACCCAGACGCTATTTTCTGGGTTATTAAATTAATAGAAAAATTATCTATTGAACATTTCCTTCAAAGCTTTTGCTGGAAGGAATTTCACTTTTTGAGAAGCTGCTATTTGTATACTCTCGCCAGTTCTTGGATTTCGTCCAGTTCTAGCTTTTCTTTTAGCAACTTTATAAGTGCCAAAACCTGCGATTTTCACAGTTTCATCAGCTTTTAAAGAATCAAGAATGATGTTTGTGATTTTATCAAAGGTTTTTTCTGCATCGCTTTTTCCCATATTGCATGCTGATGCAATTTTAGCGACTAGCTGTTTTTTGTTCATTTTAGCCCTTTTTTTGATTCGTTAATAATTGCATATTCTGCTTAAAACGTAGTAAATCAACATAAATGTAGTATTTTCAATATTTTTAACTACTATATGTTGATATTGGCTAATATTTATAAACTATTGATTTATATAACTTTTTAAAACAAACCTAAACTTTTAAGATCATTATAGGTTGCAAAAAACATTAAAGAAAAAAGAACAAATAAACCAAATTTATAAAAATAATTTTGAATTTTTTCACTTATGGGCCTTTTAAAAATAAATTCATACAAATAAAAAACTAAATGCCCACCATCTAAAAGCGGGATTGGAAATAAATTTATAAGTCCAAGACTAATTGAAATGTAAGCCATAATTGTTAGAAAAGGAATTATTCCAAGCTCAGCTACCTGTCCTGATATTTGAGCAATTTTTATAGGACCACCAAGTTGATCTGTTTTTTCAGTTCCAATAATCATCTTTCCCAAATAGCTAATCGTAGTAGAGATAGTAAACCATATTTCAGACAGGGCTGCTGCAAGCGCCTTTGCAGGTCCAAGTTTTTGTCTATTTATTTGATTATTAAGTGGAACTATTTGAATTCCTATCATTTTCCTTGTTATAGTATTACCAAAGTTATCTTTAGTTTCTTGAGATATTGCTTCGACATTAAAGAGTAATTCTTTTCTATCTCTAAGAACCACTATTTTAATTAAATTGTTATCTGACAACATGATGTTCTGCGATACCTCACCAATACTTTTAATTTCTTTATTATTAATTAAAATGATTTGGTCTCCTTTTTTTAATCCAGCTTTAAAAGCTGGACTATCATTTTTGACATCTTGAATTATTGGTACAGAAAAATCTTTTCCATAAACCATAAATATAAAAATAAATATAATAAGAGCTAAGACAAAGTTTGCAATCGGTCCGGCAGCAACAACTACGGCTCGTTGAAAGACTGTTTTTGTAGAAAAAAGAAATTTCTGCTCTTCTTTTGGAAAATTATTTATGTTTTCTTGCTGACTAGCTGGATTCATATCTCCGTAAAATTTAACATATCCACCAAGAGGTAATAGGCACACCTTCCACCGCGTTCCATATTTATCATTCCACCCAAATAATTCTTTTCCAAAACCTATAGAAAAATCTGTTACTCTTACACCATATTTCCTTGCGTAATAATAATGTCCAAACTCATGTACAAAAACTACAATAGATATCAAGATTATAAATGGTAAAATAAATTTCAGAGCTTCCATAAATTCATATTCATATTAGAGGTTACAATTATAATAATTCCAAAGGCTAAAATAATAATACCAAAAATTAGGTTTGATCGTTTAATAAATATATAATCCACTTTGGTCACGAGAAATTTTGCAAATTCAACAAGTATCAACCACCATAACATTGAACCTGCAAGTGCACCCAAAGAAAAATGCAATACTAATCTATCGTCAAAATTTCTGAAGATAACATGAATATATGAAAGTACTGCAATAAAACCTATATAAGTTACAGGATTACTTAATGTTATAAAAAAAGCTGATAATACATCTTTTGATATTTTTTGGTACACAACATTTTTCTGCTCAATTTTTAATGAACCTGCAATAATCATTCTGGTTGAGATAAAAATGAGACAAAGACCACCAATAATTCTTAAAATTTGTTGATTTTCTAAAAAAATATTAGAAATTGCTGACAGGCTATATATTGCAATAAACGCATAAAAAGCGTCCGCAAGAGCTGCACCTGTTCCAATAGCAAGACCTGATTTTGGTCCATATTGCAACGTTTTATTAATACATAAAACTGCAATGGCTCCTACAGGTATCGCTAAAAAAAAACCGGATAACAATCCGATTAAAAAATTAAACATTTATCTTAAGCTTTAAAATCTCCATTCATTAACTTTATCGAAAATAAAATCTCTAAAACTTTTTATTCTAGCAACATTTTTAAGAGACTGAGGATAAACAAAATGTGCCTCGTATTTAGGTCCGTGGATATCTGGCAAAACTTTGACAAGATTACTTCTCTCATGGACCATGTAATCTGGTAATGATGCAAGACCAACACCACTCTCTGCTGCAAGTAATAAAGAATAAATATTATTAACCTTCATAATAGACTTTCTCTTAGAATTATCTTTTCTTCCAACTTTTAATATCCAGTCAGTTTGAGAGAGTGGTGATGGAGTTCCTCTACCGTAAACGATAAATTTATGTTTTTCTAAATCTTTAAGGGAATTCGGAAAACCATTTTCTTGCATATATTTTGGTGAACCATAAATATGATAATTAATATCTATTAATTTTTTTTGAATATAACTTAATTGTGTTGGTTGTCTCATCCATATGGCTACATCAGCTTCTCTTGTGCTTAAATCTAATTCTTTATCAGTTACAATTAATTCAACTTCCATTTCGGGGTATTTATCCATGAATTCTTTAACTCTTGGTGTCAGCCAAATTCCTCCAAAACCAACAACTGTTGTTACAGTTATTTTACCAGAAGGTTTATTTTTTTTTTCAGTTAGCGAAGTTTCAACATCTTTTAAATGAATCATGACTTCATTTGCATTCTTAAATAGAAACTCTCCATCTTCTGTTAAAGACAATCCCCTCGCATGCCTCTCAAATAAACTAACTTTTAACTCATGTTCTAAAGATTGAATTTGCCTGCTTATTGCAGATTGACTTAGATTTAAATCTTTTGAAGCCTCAGTGAAGCTCCCTGCTTGTGCAACAACATAAAAAATTTTTAATTTATCCCAATCCATTTATTTATTGACATCTACAACTATTCTTCCCGAAATTTGTCCTTTAAGAATATTCTCATAAGAATTAATTAATTTTTCCATATTCCAAGTTTCGGTAATTTCGTTGAGTATACTCATATCTATTAATGATCTTACTTGAGACCAAACAAATTCTCTTCTTTTAATAGAAGTTTCAACAGAATTTACTCCCCAAAGTTTTACTCCTCTTATAATAAAAGGCATAACTGTTGTTTCTAGTTTAAAACTATTTGTTAAACCGCAAGCAGCTACAATTCCGTTTGGCTTAGTTTGGGATAATATTTTTGATAATATTTTTCCACCAACTGTATCCACTACCCCATCCCAAATTCCTTTATCTAAGGGTCTTGTTTCACCCTCAAATTCTAATCTATTAACAATAGATTTTGCACCTAATTTTTTAAGAAAGTTTTCTTTATCTTTTTTTCCAGTTACAGCAGTAACATTATATCCCATTTTAGAAAGTATCATTACAGCAACACTTCCAACACCTCCTGTGGCTCCAGTTACAACTACGTCTTTTACTTTTTCACCCAGTAAAATAGTTTCTCTTGCTTGAACTGCAAATGAACAAAGTAATGCTGTAAAACCAGCAGTTCCTATGGACATTGCTTCCTTTGAAGAAATATTGTTTGGAGATTTTACTAAAAAATCTGAATTAACTTTTGCATATTGTGAATATCCACCGTAATAAATTTCTCCAACACGCCAACCAGTCAAAATAACTTTATCATCTTTCTTAAAATTATCACTCGACGACTCAATAACAGTTCCTGAAAAATCAATTCCGGGGACATGAGGATAATCCTTAACAAGACCTCCGCCATTTTTAAGGATCATCCCATCTTTGTAATTAAGTGATGAATAATCGACTTTTACTAAAACATTTCCATGCTTGAGTTCATTAAAATCTAAATTCTGAATTCCTCTTGAAAATTTATCACCTTCTTTGCGTAAAACAGTTGCTTTAAAAGCCATTTTTAATTTTTTTTTCTAAAAAATTTTTTTCCGCAATAACCACATATTACTTCATTTTTTTCACCAAAATTGTAATAAACTAAAGGATGACCTAAATCGTCATCACCACCGTTACACGCAACTGATTCTTGATCTTGATCAACTAACTCCTGATCTAGCATCTATTTTTTTATGAGATTTAAAAACCTACTTTGGAGATTATGACTTTCTTTAAAAATACCAGTAAAAAAATTTGTTGCAGTTGTAGCTTCATGTTTTTTTATTCCTCTAGACGTCATGCAGTGGTGAATTGCATCAATGCTAACTGCTGAGCCATGGGCTTCAAGACCTTTAAATACAGTTTCTGCAATTTCAATCGTCAATCGTTCTTGAGTTTGCAGTCTTCTTGAATATGCCTCTACAACCCTTGCAAGTTTACTTAAGCCTACAATCTTTTTATGTGGTACATATGCGACATGAGCAACTCCAATAATTGGAGCCATGTGATGTTCACAGTGACTAAAAATTGAAATATTTTTTTGAATTACCATGTCATCATAGCCTTGCACATCTCCGAATGTTTTTTCTAATTCTTTATAAGGATCGATAAAATAACCAGAAAAGTATTCCTCAAATGCCTTAATAACTCTTTTAGGTGTATCTAAAAGACCCTCTCTTTTAGGATTTTCACCTATCCAGCCTAGTAATGTTTTAATGGCCTCTTCTGCTTCTGCTCTATTAACTCTTTTTTCTAACTTTTTTTTTATTAAATCTGTAATATTACTCATGAAAATATTTTAAATAGATTAATTTTATTTATTTTAATAATCACAAGTAATGTTTAAAAAAAGAATATCAATAAAACAAGTAGAAGAAGGAAGGCATTTTAGCCCAAAGTTTAATTCCGAAGGGTTAATACCCGTAATCACTACTGATTTTAAGACTAAAGAAGTCCTCATGCACGGATTTATGAGTAAAACAGCGCTAAAAAAAACTATCGAGACAGGTGAGGCTTACTACTGGAGTAGATCTAGAAAAGCATTGTGGCACAAAGGTGCTACGTCTGGTTTTGTTCAGAAAATCAAGGATATAAGAATTGATGATGACCAAGATTCAATCTGGATATCAGTAGATATTGGTAGAGGCGCAAGCTGCCATGTTGGTTATAAGTCTTGCTTCTATAGATCGTTACCAATTAAAAAAAAAAATATAAAATTAAAATTTAAAGAAAAGAAAAAAAAATTTAATCCAAATATTGTCTACAAGGGCCAACCTAATCCAACAAAGTTATGAAACCTAGTAACCTTAGCTTACTTGCGCCTTTTGGTCCAAGGATTGCTAAATGTAAAATTCCAAAAAATATTATAAATGTTCTTAACAAAGAAGTTGATAAAATTTC
>VHCA01000035.1 GCA_016882225.1 Candidatus Pelagibacterales bacterium | reverse complement strand
TTGAAGATAACTATAATCATTCAGATATTGAAGATAAAATTTATAAATACTGGGAAATTGAAGATTGTTTTAAGCCAGTAAAAAATAAAAAAAAATTTTCTATAGTAATTCCTCCTCCAAATGTAACCGGAAATTTACACATGGGTCATGCACTCAATAACACAATTCAAGATATTCTTATTCGTTATTATAGAATGAAGGGATACGAAACATTGTGGCAGCCAGGTACTGATCATGCAGGAATTGCAACCGAGCTTGTTGTTGAAAGTAATCTTAAAAAAAGGAATGTGTTAAAAAAAGATTTATCAAGAGAAGATTTTTTAAAAGAGGTTTGGAAATGGAAAGATGAATCTGGAAATCAAATAATTAATCAACTTAAAAAATTAGGTGCTTCATGCGACTGGAGTAGCCAACGTTTTACAATGGATGAGAGTATGTCCATTGCTGTTATGAAAATTTTTACAAAGCTGTATAAAAAAAAATTAATTTATAAAGATTTAAAGCTAGTTAATTGGGATCCAGTTTTAAAAACAGCTATTTCTGACTTAGAGGTAGTTCAGAAAGAAGTTAAAGGAAAACTTTATTATATTAAATATAAAATAGATGAGAAGAATTACATCACAATAGCCACAACAAGGCCAGAAACAATTTTTGCTGATACTGCAATTGCAGTCAACCCAAAGGATAAACGATATAAAAAATTTTTAAATTTAACAGCGGAAATACCAATATCCAAAAAAAAAATTAAAATAATTAAAGATGAATACGCAGATCCAAAGCAAGGAACAGGGGCTGTTAAAATTACACCAGCACATGACTTCAATGATTATGAAGTTGGAGTGAGAAATAAATTAGAAAAAATTAATATATTTAATGATGACGCGACCCTAAACAAAAACTGCCCTGAAAAATATCAAAACCTTGATCGTTTTAAAGCACGTACAATTATTTTAGAAGAATTAGAGTATTTAGGATTACTAGATAAAGTTGAAGAAATTAATCATGTAATTCCCTATGGAGATAGATCTAACGTTGTAATTGAGCCTTATCTTACTGAACAATGGTTTTTAGATGTTAAAAAAATTTCAAAAAAACCTTTAAATGTTGTTAAGGAAAGTAAGACTATTTTTTTTCCTCATAATTGGACAAAAATTTATAACCAGTGGATAAGCAATATTCAGCCCTGGTGTATTTCTAGACAAATACTGTGGGGTCATCAAATTCCAGTTTGGTATGGACCGGATAAAAAAATATTTTGTGCTGAAAATTTTAGCGATGCTAAAAAGCAAGCAGATATTTATTATAAAAAGAAAAATGTATTTTTAAAACAAGATACAAATGTTTTAGATACATGGTTTTCTTCTGCGTTATGGCCTTTTGCAAGCTTAGGATGGCCCGACAAAACATATAATCTTAAAAATTTTTATCCTACCTCAGTTTTGGTTACTGGTTTTGATATATTATTTTTTTGGGTGGCAAGAATGATGTTAATGGGATTATTTGAAATGAAAAATGTACCTTTCCAAAAAGTTTATATCCATGCTTTGGTTCGAGATCAGTTTGGTCAGAAAATGTCAAAATCTAAAGGTAATATTATAGATCCATTAGATTTAATTGAAAAATTTGGAGCTGATGCTCTAAGATTCACTTTGGCGTCCATGGCCTCTCCCGGAAGAGATATTAAACTTTCCGAGGATAGAATTAGAGGATATAGAAATTTAATCACGAAAGTTTGGAATGTCGCAAAGTATGGTGAAATTAATAAATGTTATAACAATCCAGTTTTAGAAATTAATAAGGTTAAATTATCGATCAATCTATGGATTATTAACGAATATATTAAATCCAAAAAAAAAATAGATAATCACATTGAAAACTTTAGATTTGATGAAGCCTCAAAAGAAGTTTACATTTTTTTTTGGAATACATTCTGTGATTGGTATACTGAATTTACAAAGCCTATTTTAAACTTAAATAATGAGGCTTCAGAGGAAATACGAGTAGTATTTGGTTTTATTTTCTCTAAAATTCTTGAATTATTTCATCCATTTATGCCTTTTATAACAGAAGAAATCTGGCAAAAAACTGGCTTTGGAAAATTGATTAATAAAAATCTTATTAGTTATAGTTCTAATTTAAAATTAAGAAATATTAAAGATCATAATATAACTATGATATCCTGGATAATTGAATTTATAAAATTTATAAGATCATCCAAAGTAGTTTTGCAAATTAACCCTGGAGATTTCATCGACATTAACATTAAAAATATAAAACCAGATTTAAAAAAATTTTTTAACGAAAATTTTTCAATAATTCAAAAAGTTGCTAGAATTAAAGGGTATTTTGAAGATATAAAAGATAAAAATGTTATACCAGGTTACATCGATGGAGTAACCTTTCATATTAAATTTTCTGAACAAATATCTCTTGAAAATCAGTTAAAAAAAATAGAAGAAAAAATAAATAGTACGTTAAATGAAATAGTTAGTTTAAAAACTAAGTTGAATAATAAAAACTTTGTTAAAAAAGCTCCCAAAGATATAGTTGAGGCTGAAAAAAATAATTTAAAAAAACTAAATGATGATTTAAACTATCTGCAGAATATAATATCCATTAAACATTAATGAATTTTAACAAATCTAAATTACCAAGCCGACATACAACAGTTGGTCCAGATAGGGCTCCTCATAGATCATTTTATTATGCAATGAATCTAAAAAAAGAAGATATAGCTAAACCATTTATAGGAGTTGTTTCGACTTGGAATGAGGCTGCTCCCTGTAATATTGCTTTAATGAGACAAGCTCAATCTGCCAAAAAAGGAGTTTACGAGAATGACGGAACGCCAAGAGAATTTTGCACTATTACTGTAACGGATGGAATTGCTATGGGACATGAAGGAATGAAGTCATCATTGGTTTCAAGAGAAATCATTGCAGACTCAACAGAGCTTACTGTACGTGGTCATTGTTACGATGGATTAGTTGGTCTTGCAGGTTGTGATAAATCGCTTCCAGGTTTAATGATGGCAATGTGTAGATTAAATGTGCCAAGTGTTTTTATTTATGGAGGATCTATTCTACCTGGAAAATTTAAAGGCAAAGATGTTACTGTTGTAGATGTATTTGAGGCAGTTGGAAAGCATGCAAATAACTTAATGTCTGATGAAGAATTAGAAGAATTAGAAGCTAGTGCATGTCCAAGTGCTGGAGCCTGTGGTGGTCAATTTACAGCAAATACTATGGCTTGCGTATCTGAAGCAATAGGTCTTGCACTTCCATATTCATCAGGAACTCCAGCTCCTTATGAGGAAAGAGATAAGTATGCTTATGAAAGTGGTAAAATGGTAATGTCGCTTTTAAAAAAAAAAATTAGACCAAGAAATATTGTAACTATTAAAGCTCTTGAAAATGCAGCTACCGTTGTTGCTGCAACAGGAGGTTCTACAAATGCAGTTCTGCATCTTCCAGCAATTGCAAATGAATGTGGAATAAAATTTGATTTATTCGATGTTGCTAAAATATTTAAAAAAACACCTTACTTGGCTGATCTAAAACCAGGAGGTCAATATGTTGCAAAAGATATGTTTGAAGCAGGGGGAGTTCCAATGCTACTTAAAACTTTACTTGATGGCGGATATTTACATGGAGATTGTTTAACTGTTACAGGTGATACTATGGAAAATAATTTAAAAACTGTTGTATTTAATAACAATCAAAAAGTCATACGTCCTTACAATAACCCTTTATCAAAAACAGGTGGTGTCGTAGGGCTTAAAGGAAACCTCGCTCCGGACGGTGCAATTGTAAAAGTTGCTGGAATGAAAAAGTTAAAATTTGTTGGAAAAGCAAGATGTTTTAATAGTGAAGAAGAGGCTTTTAAAGCAGTTCAAAATAAAAAATATAAAGAAGGTGATGTGATTATAATTAGATATGAAGGACCTAAAGGAGGACCGGGTATGCGCGAAATGTTATCCACTACGGCTGCAATTTATGGACAAGGGATGGGAGAAAAAGTTGCTTTAATTACAGATGGAAGATTTTCAGGAGCAACAAGAGGTTTTTGTATTGGCCATGTCGCACCAGAAGCTTTTGATGGTGGACCAATTGCATTAATAAAAGATGGAGACAATATAGAAATTGATGCTTCCAAGGGGACAATAAATATAAAACTAAGTAAAACTGAACTTTTAAAAAGAAAGAAAAAATGGAAAAATATTAAACCGAATTTTACATCTGGGACATTGTGGAAATATTTAAATGCAGTTGGTTCTTCTAGAAATGGAGCGGTAACGCATCCAGGAGCTTTTAAAGAAAAGAATTGTTACGCAGATATTTGAGGAATAATTGTTTTTTATTATACTCAATATAATTTTACCAATAATACTGGTAGTTTTAATTGGTTTTTTTTGGAACAATTACAATAAAGATTTTAACCCCCAGGCTATTACAAAATTAGTTGCAAATATTGGCCTTCCCGCACTTATTTACGAGTCAATAACGAAATCAAACTTAACTATAAATATTTATTTAGTTATTTTTTTATCAGCAGTCTTAGTTTTATTTTTAGGTTTTATTTTCGGGTACGTTTTTATTAAAATTTTTAAATTACCTTCTACTAAAATCGTAACCCCATTAATGCATCCAAATTCTGGAAATATGGGAATACCACTATGTCTATTAGCATTTGGTAATGAGGGTTTAGCTCTGGCTGCAGCATTTGCATCAATTGTCATGGTAAGTCATTTTACAGTTAATACTGCTATTTCTTCAGGTAATTTTTCAATTAAAAATATTTTTTTAAGTCCTGCTCTTATAGCCTTGATAGCCTCTATGCTAATATTATTTTATAAAATACCAATTCCAAAATTTTTAGATAATGTTGCACATATTTTATCTGGGATAACAATACCACTTGTACTTTTATCGCTGGGTATATCCCTTGGAAAAATTAACATAAAAAGTATTCAAAGAGGACTGTCTCTGGGTATTTATAAATTAACAGCTGGACCTTTAATTGGTTTAATAATTGTGTATTTATTACAACTTGAAGGATTAACTGCTAAAGTAGTTATATTACAATCCTCAATGCCTTCAGCAATATTAACATATCTAATTGCAAGCCAGAATAAAGCATATGAAAATGAGATTGGAAGTTGTGTATTTTTCTCGACAATTTTTTCTGCAATATCTTTACCTATAATTTTATATTTTGTTTTATGAAAAAATCAGATCTTAAAAAACTACTCAAGCATATTTCAAGTATTGAAAAAATAATTCAGAGTACAACGAAAATAAATGGCGAATCAATATTATATGAAAAAGCATATTTGCATGATTTAAAACATAAAACGGAAGATGAATTTAAATCAAAAAATTAAACCTATAATATTATGTGGCGGAGAAGGAACTAGACTATGGCCAGAATCTAGAGCTACATTTCCAAAACAATTTATTAAAGTAGGAAATAAATCTTTACTCAAGCATGCTATTCAAAGAGTTACAGGCGCAGATTTTGACACTATTACTTTTTCAACGAATGAGAATTTTTTAGATCTTATAAAAAAAGAAACAAAGAATATAAAATGTAAAATTATTGTTGAACCAGAAAAAAAAAATACTGCAGCTGCAATTTTAGCATCAATTTCTGATGATGATATCTCATATAAACAACCTATAATTATTTTATCGTCGGATCATATTATTAAAAATGATCAACTATTTAAAAAACATTTAGAAAGTTTAAAAAAAAATTTAGGTTATAATAAAATTTTTATATTCGGTGTAAAAGCAGAGTACCCTGAAACTGGATATGGTTACATAAAGTCTGAAAAACTTTTTAGTTACAGAAAAGTAACTAAATTTATTGAAAAACCAAATTTAAAAATAGCGAATCTCTTATTTAAAGATAAGAATGTTCATTGGA
>VHCA01000034.1 GCA_016882225.1 Candidatus Pelagibacterales bacterium | reverse complement strand
AAGGAAGGTTCAATTCTACTTATTTTACCTAAGTAAATATTTCCCTTTAAGTTCTTGTGATGAATATTTTCATATTCATATTCCTCAACTTTGTCATTAGATTTAATGGCAATTCGAGTTTCTTCTGGGTGCGACCCATCAATAAGCAATTCTTTTGACATGTTATTGTTCCTGAAATTGGTTTGAAAATTGATTGCAAATACTTCATAAGTTTAAAAATTCTTTAAAATCTTATACTTTTCTAAGCTCATCCTACTTAAATCTTAATATTAACAACAAATCAATATAGATTTTGCAGCATGTTTGAATCTAAGCAATTATTAGAAAAAATTGAAAAGTCCCTAGAAAATATCAGGGGGTATCTTTGAAAGAGAAAAAATTATTGAAAGATTAGATTTTCTAAAAAAAGAAATGGAATTATCTTCTTTTTGGAATGATCAAAAAAAAGCTGAAAAAATTATCAAAGAAAAAAATCATTTAAGTAATATTCATTCAACTTTTGAAGAGTTATTAAGCGAACATGCCGATAACAAAGAATTGTTACAGGTCTTATTAAAAGAAAATAACGAAAATTTACTAAAAGATTTAACAATTAATTTTGAAAGAAACTTATCCAGATTAAAGAAAATAGAACTTTTTTGTTTTCTGTCAGATGAAAATGATTCTTTAGATGCTTATGTAGAAATACATGCTGGTGCAGGTGGCACAGAAAGCCAAGACTGGGCAGAAATGCTAAGAAGAATGTATGTTAAATGGTCAGATAAAAATAATTTTAAAATAGAACTTATCCACGAAAATAGAGGAGAAGAAGCTGGAGTTAAGTCTTCCACAATAAAAATTACAGGAAATTATGTTTACGGTTGGTTAAAAAGAGAATCTGGAGTTCACAGATTAGTAAGAATTTCTCCCTTTGACTCCGGAGCAAGGCGTCATACAAGTTTTGCAAGCATTTGGGTTTACCCTGTTTTAAATGAAAATATTAATATTGATATATTAGACAAAGACATAAGAGTTGATACTTACAGATCAAGTGGTGCCGGGGGCCAGCATGTCAATACAACAGATAGCGCTGTTAGAATAACTCATTTACCCACTTCTATTGTAGTACAATGTCAGAATGAAAGGTCTCAACATAAAAATAAAGAAACTGCTTTAAATATGCTTAAAGCAAGATTGTATGAATTAGAGTTGAAAAAAAAACAAAAAGATTTTGAAGTATTAGAAAGTTCAAAAAAAGATATAGGTTGGGGAAGCCAGATAAGAAGTTATGTTCTTCAACCTTATAGATTAGTTAAAGATAATAGAACAAATTTAGAAGTAAGCGACCCAGAGAAAGTTTTAAATGGAGATATAACTGAATTTTTAGAAGCTTCAGTTTATCAAGGGGTATCGTAGTGAAAAAAATTATATATATAATTTTTTTTTTCGTAATTTCATTATTAATTTTTTTTTCTGTTTTAATCTATGGAGTTAGCACTTCTAGTTTCAATGTGTTAATCCAAAATCAGTTTGAGAATAATTTTAAAAAGCTAAAATTAGAATTTAATGATGTAAAAATAAATTATGATATAAAAAATTTTGTTTTAAAATTTAGTATACTTGAACCAAAACTTTATCATGGAAAAAATTTAACAAATATAAATCAGGCAAATTTTGGTTTTGGTTTATTTTCAGTATTAAAAAAAGACTACAATCCAACTTTTATAGAGGTAGGTTTTAAGGAAAATTCCATAGAAAATACGGTATTTTTAATTAAAGATGTTTTTATACAAGATAAAAAATATTTTTTTGATGAAAAAATAAAAAAAGGAACGATTGAGGGTAAGTTACAAATTTTCAACGATGATCGGTTAAGTGTAAATTTTAATGGTTTTGTAAAAGATGCAACTTTTAGACTATCAAAAGATACTCCAGAATTTGAGCAAGTTACTGCTAAAATTGATATAAAAAAAAATGATTATGTTATTGAGTTTTTATCAGGAAAAATTTTTGGACTTAATGTAGATAAATCAAAAATAAACATTAAAAACATTGATAATATTTATAAGACTGACCTTAGTTTATTATTAACAGGGAAATTTAATTCACTTTCAGAACTTAGACTATTAAAAATTAAAGCCATTGAAGATTTTACAAAAAATTTTGATCAGTTTTCTTTAGATGTAAGTTCATCAAATATATTGCAGCTTGATATTAATAAAGATGGAAATATTTTAAAACAATCGGGAAAAGGAAAAGCAGATATTTCCAATTTAAATTTTAAAATTTCAAAAAATACGAACCAAGAACTTTTTGATGAAAAAAATTCGTTATTTCAAAACGGAAAGTTTAAACTAGATTATACTTTAGATAATGTTGAAGGGTCAGGTATAATTTTTAATCAAAAAAATAGTTATGATTTTAAATTTAATACAAATTTAAAAAACAATACTTCAAAAATTAATTTAATTTCAGAACTTAATTATTCTAATTATCCTAAAATTTTTGATAGCAATTATTTTAAAGGATCTTCAAAAGTCTTTTTACAAATTAACCTTAATAATAATGATTTGTTATTTGAAGGAAAAGCAGATTTAAAAAAAAGCTACATAAATCTAAATTTTATAAATTCAAGCAAATTGCTGGATGATGATGGTCAATTATTCTTTAAAGGTATATTAAAAAAAAATACCTATGACTTTGATAAAATTGAATTAAGTTCAAAATCCACAAAAGTTATAGTTACAAATATAGTTTTTGATAAAGACTTCTCTCTTTTGCAGCTTGAGAATGCAGTAGTTAAAAGTGATAATAATAATTTTACAATAACATCATCTCTTAAATCAGGGATGAATACTATTGATGTGAATGGCAAACTTTTAGATGCCAAATTTATTATAAACAGTGTCACGAGTTCAAAATCATCTAGTTTTTTTTCTAAAAAATTTAATGGAAATTTAAAGGTTAATATTGAAAAAGTTAAAACAGGTACTGAAGACGACTTATTCAATCTTAAATTTAATTCTACTATTACAAAAGGAATTTTTACTAAGCTTGATATGGATGGTTCTTTTTCCAAAGATGAAAAAATTACTGCAAAAATTGAACGTGGTAAAAATGGAAATTTGAATACAAAAGTTCTATCGGATAGAGCAAGACCTTTTGCTGCAACCTTTTCTTTTATAAAGGGTTTTGAAAAAGGTAAATTAGATTTTTATTCTGAAGATTTGTCCTTAACATCTTCAAAGGGCAAAATTGTAATAACTGACTTTACAGTAAAAGAGATTCCTGTGCTTGCAAAGTTATTGACTATTGCTTCAGTTACAGGAGTTTTAGATACCCTAAGAGGCAAAGGTGTTCGCTTTGATAATATGGTTATTAATTTTGAAAATGATGAAAAGTTTTTTACTTTTAAAGAGTTTTATGGAACTGGATCTGCACTGGGTTTTATCATTGATGGTAAAATAAATAATCAGGACACCTTCGTAAGTCTTTCTGGCAACCTAATACCCGCTTATGAAATAAACAAATTAATTTCAAATATACCTTTAATTGGTCAGATTTTAACAGGCAAAGCAGGAGATGGAATTTATGGCGTCAGTTTTAAAATTAAAGGTAAAGATCCTGATTATGATATAGAGATCAATCCAATAAAAACACTTACACCAAGGTTTGTTCAACGGTTTTTTGAAATATTCAAAACAAAAAATTAACCTATTTTAATAAGGAAGTGTTTTTTTTTTCCAAAAGATATTTTAGCTGTTAACTCTACACTAAAATCAGATGTTGAAAGTATTCTTTTTTCATCATCAACTATTTCATTATTAATTCTGTAAGCCCTATTTAAAATATTCCTTCTATAGTCACTATTGGATGATGCAAAATGAATTTGTTTTATTATCTCATTAAAACTAATTCCTTTGTCTACATCTGTTTTTTTTATAGTTTTTGTTGGAAGATTTTCTCCAAATCCTTTTTCATCAAAAGTTTTTTTTGAAGTAATTTCAGCTTTATTAGCCTCTTTTTTTCCATGCAAAATAGTAGTTGTTGTATTTGCAAGTAAAATTTTAAAATGATTTATATTTGAAGAGTTTTTTTCTTTTTCATAACTTTCTATTTCAGAAATCGGTATTTCAGTGAATAACCTTAGATATTTTAAAACATCAATATCTTCTACATTTCTCCAGAACTGCCAATAATCATAAACTGAAGTTTTTTTTTTATCTAACCAAACAGCCCCTTTTTCAGTTTTTCCCATTTTTGCACCTGTACTGGTAGTGATGAGAGGAGTTGTAAGTCCAAACGTTTCATTTCCATTAATTTTCCTTATAAGTTCAATACCATTTAAAATGTTACCCCATTGATCCGATCCACCAATTTGTAATTCGCAGCCTTTTTTTTCATTTAGAATTAAAAAGTCATAGGCTTGAAAAATCATATAATTAAATTCAAGAAAGCTTAATGATTGTTCTCTATCAAGTCGTGTTTTTACACTATCAAAGGTGAGCATTCGATTAATGGTAAAGTGTTTTCCGTATTCCCGTAAAAATTCTACATAGTTAATTTTATTTAACCAATCATAATTATTAACAAACTTAAATTGATTTTTATTTTTTGATGATAAAAAATTATTAAATACTTTTTTTATTCCATTAGCATTTTTATTGATTTCTTTTTTTTTTAAAATTTTTCTTGTTTCCTCTTTACCTGATGGATCTCCTATTAATGTAGTTCCACCACCCAAAAGTACTATTGGTGTATGTCCAAATTTTTGAAACAACCTCAAGCACATTATTTGAAGTAAACTGCCAACGTGAAGGCTATCTGAGGTACAGTCGAAACCTATATAAAGAGAAATTTTTTTATTATTAAGTATATTATCTAGTTTATTAATATCTGTGCATTGATTAAAGTATCCTCTATTTTTAAAGGCAGTTATAAGATTTTGACTCATTAGAATTACAAGTATTATACAAAATAACTTAAAATAAAATCTAAAATCATTATCATGATATCGATTGGTACTATGAGTGGAACTTCATGCGATGGTATTGATGTTTCAGTAATTGATTCAGATGGTGAACAAAAAGTTAAAATTCTAAATAATTTTTATTTAAAATATTCTGAGGATTTTAAAGAAAAATTTTTTAAATTAAGAAAAAAAATTTTAAATGTTAAGGACTTAGAAAATAATAAAGTACTAATTAATAGTTTTTCTAGAGAAGTTACTTTAAAACATACAGAAGCGATTAAGAAAGTCTTACAAATCAGTAATAATCCAAAGGTTAATATAATAGGTTTTCATGGAGTTACATTGTTACATGACCCAAAAAAAAAAATTTCATTCCAACTAGGTGTTCCTGAATTATTAGCTCAAAATTTCAATACTGATGTAATTTTTAATTTTAGAGATAATGATATTCTTCATGGCGGCGAAGGAGCTCCTTTAGCAACAGTTTTTCATGAATATATTTTAAAAAATTTAAAAAAAGAAAATGACTCTGTAATTATTAACATTGGAGGAATAGCAAATGGATCCTACATATTAAATAATATTTTATATTCTAATGATATTGGGCCTGGAAATTGTTTGTTAGATGAGTGGATTAGACAAAATTCAAAAAAAAAAATGGACATAGATGGATCAATTTCATCCAAGGGTGAATGTAATAAAGTAATATTTGAGGATTTTTTAAATCATTATCAGTACCATAGTACAAATAGATCTTTAGATATAAATGACTTTAATATATCTCAATTTAGAGGATTAACTTTAGAGGATGGTGCAAAAACTTTAGTATGTATTACCGCTGAATTAATATTAGATTTTTTTAAAAAATTAGATAAAGAAAAAAAGGCTATAGTCTTATGTGGGGGTGGGCGTAAAAATAAAACTTTAGTTAATTATTTAAAAAAAAAATCTAAATTAACTATTGAGATAATAGACAAGTACAGTTTTGATGGCGATTTTATAGAGTCGCAAGCATTTGCTTTTCTTGCCATAAGAAGTTTAAGAAATAAGTTTTTAAGTTACCCAACTACAACAGGCGTTAGTAAGCCTGCTACAGGAGGAAAACTCTATAAAGGAAGTTAAAATCTTGACTCTTTTTTTATATATTTTGAAATTGCCTCAGAAAATTCTTTGTCTTTATTTAAAAAAAAATGATTAGTTTCTGCAATTTTAACAAATTCAATTTTTACACCTTTTTGAACTTTAAGTTTATCCTCCATTTGTTTTGTAGCTTCAATTGGAACAAGTTGATCTTTATCAGAATAAATAATTAATCCTGAAGCTGGACAAGGAGCTAAAAAATTAAAATCATAAATATTTGGCTGAGGACAGGCTGATATAAATCTATAAATTTCTGGTCTTCTCATTAATAGTTGCATACAGATTAAAGATCCGAATGAATATCCAAATATCCAGCTTTCTGTTGTATTTGGATTTTGTCTTTGTAACCAATCCATTACAGAGGCAGCATCCGACAGCTCTCCTTGACCATTGTCAAATTT
>VHCA01000033.1 GCA_016882225.1 Candidatus Pelagibacterales bacterium | reverse complement strand
TTTGCTCTCGCTCTTGAATAGGATTCTACATGATCCCACTTACCATCTTCTAGTGCGACTGCAAAAATATACATTATTGAATGATCCAGAGTTTCTCTACTAGCATTAGGATCCATTTTTTGAGGATCATTTGCTCCAGTTCCAATTACATTATGCGTATGATGACTTGTATGAATTTCAATACTTTCTATTTTTGAAAAATCTTTAATTTTTTTTCTCATATCTCTTGCAAGATCTATTAAAGCTTGAGCTTGATATTCAGCAGAATGTTCTTTGGTATAAGTCTCAAGAATTGCTTGCTTCATCTCGCCTTTTTCAGGAAGAGGAACATAATATTCGGCGTTTGGACCTGACAATATTCTTGCAACAACACTGTCTTCACCTTCGTAAATAGGATTTGGCGCTCTCTCGCCTCTCATGCATCTATCAACAGCTTCAATTGCGAGCTTACCTGCATGAGCTGGTGCAAAAGCTTTCCAACTTGAAATATCTCCTTTTCGAGATTGTCTTGTTGAAATTGTAGTATGAAGCGCTTGTTGCACTGCTTGATAAATAATCTCCGTATCCAGTTTAAGAAGGGAGCCAATTCCTGCAGCAGCACTTGGTCCAAGATGTGCAATGTGATCAATCTTATGTTCGTGAAGACAAATGCCCTTTACTAAATTTACCTGAATTTCATATCCAGTTAAAATCCCTTTTATTAAATCTAAACCATTACAATTTTTTTGTTGAGCAACAGCAAGAATTGGTGGGATATTATCACCTGGGTGACTATAGTCAGCTGCAAGAAAAGTATCGTGAAAATCAAGTTCTCTAACTGCAGTTCCATTCGCCCATGCAGCCCATTCGCAGTGAAAAAGTTCTTTTGAACCTAGCCCAAATATAGTTGCTCCATTGCTTCTTGAATGAGCGATTGCCATTTGTCTTGCACTTGCAACTGGTTGCCTTGAAAATGATGCTATTGCAACTGATGCGTTATCAATGATCCGATTAATTACCATTTCAACTGCTTGATCATTGAGTGGACTATCATCACTTGCAACTTCTGCAATTTTGTATGCAAGCTGATCTTTTTTTTTAAGCTCTACCTTTGATGGAAATACTTTTACTTTGTGCTGCTTCATTCTTTAATTTACTCTTTTAATACTTAATATTTTCTCGCCAACTCTAATATTATTTTGCTGAAACCATCCTTGATTAACCTCTAAAGCCAAGTTTACTGGCTGTCCAGAGCAATGTTCGGTGAGAGACAAAGGTGTCATATCAACTATTTTTACAATTTTATTTTCCTTATCAATAAAAGCTAATGAAAGTGGAATAGTAGTATCTTTCATCCAAAAACATGGGTTTGACCCTTCCTCAAATATAAAAAGCATGCCCTCATTTTTTCCAAGAGAAGATCTATTCATAAGTCCTTCACTTTGCTCCTCATCGGTTGCTGCAATTTCTGCTATTAAAAATTTATCTTTTATTTCTATTCTTACTTTTTGAATTTGAGATGAAGAAATATCTTGAAAAAAAATTAAAGTAAAAAAAAATACTATTAAAAATTTAAATTTCATTCAAAGTATTTTGTATTATCCATACCTAAAGGATACTTAATTTTATTTTTTTCTAACTTTTTATAAAAACTTTTTTCAATATCAATATTCATTTTTTGAGAAAGTCGAATTAAGTAAAAAAAAATATCTGCAATCTCGTCTTCAACTTTATTCTTATCTGTATCAGATATATTTTGATCATTTTTCCACTGAAAAATCTCAACTAATTCAGAGGCCTCAACTGAAAGCGCCATAGATAAATTTTTTGGAGAATGGTACTTGTCCCAGTTCCTTGCATTTACAAACTTTGACACTTCATCATTAATTTTATTAAAATTCATAAAAATCCTTAGGAGTTTTTAGTTTTATAAATTAAGTTAAAAATAAAAAAAAAATAGAAAATTATTTAATGTTCAAAATTCATAAAGACTTCAAAAAAACTTCTATTTTTATTGCAAATCTTAATCTTTCAGAACTAAGGTTAATGAATAATCAATTTTTTCCATGGTTTATTCTTATTCCTAAAAGAAAAGTGAAGGAAATTGATGAACTTGAAAAAATAGATCAACTTTACCTGCTGGATGAAATTAATTTAATTAGTAAACTGATAAAAAATTATTTTAATTCAGAAAGTTTAAATATTGCAAAACTTGGAAATATTACTCCACAATTACATATTCATATAGCTGGAAGATCAAAGAACGATATTGTTTGGCCAAAACTTATTTGGACAGCACCTATAAAAAAATATTCAAAAAAAAATCTAAATAAAATTATTAAATATTTTAAAAATTATTTTAAAAGCTAAATGTTAAGTTATAGGCATGCATTCCATGCAGGAAACTTTGCTGATGTCTTTAAACACTTCATACTGGTTTATATTTTAAATTTCTTTAACAATAAAAAAGATCACTTTATATTTTATGATTGTAATGCTGGAGCTGGATTATATTCCATCTCTGATCCATTCATGAATAAAAATAAGGAATATGAAAATGGAATTACAAAAATTTTAACCAAAAAATTTAGTGATAATTTTATCAATAATTATCTTGCTATAATAAAAAAGTTTAATCCGAGTAAAACATTTTTAAATTATCCAGGGTCACCATATATCGCAAAACAATTGCTTAAAAAAAATAATGTAATAAATTTATTTGAACTTCATCCAGCTGACTTTAAAATTTTAAAAGATAATTTTTTAAATGATGGACAGGTTAAGATTTTTAATAAAAACTCATACAACCATCTCGTTGCAAAACTAAAAAGCTCAACAGTTAATAAGGTAGTTCTTATAGACCCTTCTTACGAACTTTCTAATGAATATCTAATGGTTTTAAAGCTTATGAAAGAAATAATTAAAATAAAAAAAATAACTTTGATCGTTTGGTATCCAGTATTAAATAAAAACAAACATCAACTATTAACTAGTTCTCTAAAAAATTTAAACCATTCTCATATTCAATTAGTAATAGATAAAAATAATAAAGGCTTAAAAGGGTCTGGATTAATAATTATTAACCCTCCATGGCGTTTAGAAAATGACATCAAAAATAGCCTTAAGACTCTTTTTGAAAATTTTAAGATTAGTGATGATTTATCTAAACTAACTTTTGAAAATTCTATTACCTCTTATTAGACAAACAAGCTTGCTATTCCAAGAAAAGCAAAAAAACCAACCACATCTGTAACTGTAGTTACAAAGACTGTAGCTGCAATCGCTGGGTCAATTTTAACTTTATTTAAAAAAACTGGAATTCCAATTCCTGCAAGTCCAGCAACAGTTAAATTTACAATCATGGCTGCACCAATAAGAATTGCAATTCTTAAATCATTAAACCAAAAATAAACAAAAATTCCTGTAATTAATGCAAATAAAATTCCATTGAATAAACCGGTGACGATCTCTCTATTAATAATTTTAAAAACATTTTTTGCATTTAGTTGCTGCGATGCAATTAATTGAATGGTTACAGTCAAAGTTTGTGTTGCAGCATTACCACCCATAGATGCAACTATCGGCATAAGTATTGCAAGTGCAACAACCTTCTCAATAGTTTGTTCAAAAATTCCAATTACGTAAGATGCTAGAACTGCAGTTAATAAATTTATAAATAACCAAACAAATCTATTTTTTGTTGTTTCAATTGGATTGTCCGTAATCTCCTCTTCAGAACTTACACCTCCAAGTCTTAGTGCGTCTTCAACAGCTTCCTCTTTAACAACTTTTACTGCATCATCGACAGTGATAACCCCAATTAATTTTTGGTCTTTATCTACTACCCCAACTGATACTAAATTGTATTGAGCAAAAGTATTTCCAACTTTTTCTTTATCAAGATCTCCTGGAATTAAAGTTTTATTTTCAGTAACTAAATCTTTTATTTTATTACTTGCATTAGATCTAAGAACATTAGAGATAGAAACGCTGCCAATCGGTTTTTTACTTTTATCAACTACAAAAATCTCAAGGAGTTGTTCAGGAAGATCGGTTGAGTCTCTTAAAAAATCCATAGTTTGCCCAACAGTCCAATCATCATCAACTGAAACAAACTCTCGCTGCATAATCCTTGCAGCAGAGTCTTTTGGGTATTGAAGGCCTAATTTAAAAAAAGTTTGATCTTTAGGAGGTAAATTTTGAAGTATTTGATCTTGAAATTCTTTTGGAACATTTTCAAATATTTGAAATGCATCATCAGATTCAAGCTGTTTTACAATTGATGAAATTACCTCAGGATTTAGCTGTTCTAAAATTTCTTTCTGTAAATTATCAGATAAACCCAGCACCACTTCTGGATCTGAGGATTTATGTTTAAAAAACTTAATTTGAATATCTTCAGGAAGTACTTTGATTAAATTTGCAACATCCGCTGGATGGTAGCTTTGAAGTAAATCATGAACTGCAACAAAATTATTGCTATTAACGTTTTCTAGTAAGGTTTTAATTTCTTCTTCTTTAAATATATGTCCCGTACTTTGATTGGTACTATTTTGAAATTCTTGGGACATGGTTTTTCTACATAGGTTTACTTAAGCTATACAGTATTTAATTTAAAAAAAAACTAGAATTTAATTTTTTTAAAAAAAATATCTTAAAATAATATTAATAAGGTTGTTAAAATTTTATAAGTCTATAGTAAGCTAATCTTTAGTTGCAAAACTGAGCTGATGTTTCTTAAAAGATCAAAATCTAAAAATAAATTACTTGGCATATGGTACATGCTCTTATGCATGTTCTTCTTCTCTCTAAATGATGTAATAATTAAATATATCTTAAAATTTCATTCCAATATTGATTTTTTAGGCCAGGTAATCTTTTTAAGAGGAGTTATTTCAACTTTAATAATTGGACTTTATCTATATTTAAAAAAACAACTTAGTTCAGAAATTTTATTTTCTAAAAAACTACATCTAAGAGGTTCGCTTGAAAGCCTTGCTGCAATATTTTTCTTTTTTGCTTTAGTTTTTTTGCCTCTAGGAGAACTTTATTCATTATTAAATTTAGCCCCAGTCCTAATAACGGCTTCAGGTGCATTATTTCTTAAAGAAAAAGTTGGTTTGTTTAGATGGTTTGCAGTTTTTTTAGGCTTTCTAGGTGTGTTAATAGTTGTAAACCCTCAAGAGTTAAAATTTGGTTATGCTTTTATACTTCCTTTAATATCAGCCATTTTTATAGCTCTAAGAGACACAGTAACAAAAAAGAAACTTAAAAGTTTTAACGGATTACAGATTGTCTTTATTACATCTTTAAGCGTGACTATATGGTTTGGATTTGGAATGATTTATAAAATCCAAGCCGTTCATTTTGAGACAATGGTCTTAATATTCTTATCAGCAATATTTGTGAGCATTGGTTACTTTTTTTCAGTTGCAACCATTCAGGTTTCAGAGATTTCTGTAACTTCCCCTTTTAGATATACGATCATTATTTGGGGATTAATATTTGGATATGCAACCTTTAATGAAATCCCATCATCCAATATGATTATTGGATCTATAATAATAGTCTTTAGTGGGCTATTCATTTTACACCGAGAAAAGCTAAAGGGATTAATTAAATAATCTAAAATTTGTCATAATTCATCTCTAAGATTTTTTAATGTTAAGCCTTAATGTTTTAGTTACTAAACTTTTTAGGGAGGCAAAAAAAATTTCAGAAACTGAAGATTTAATTGAATTTCAAAAGGGAAAATACTTTTTTGGTGTTGTTAAGAATAAAAAAAAAATAGAAGGAATTACCGTAAGTATGGCTTATGGGGCAAAATATACTAATAGAACAGGATTTAAAATTATTGATAGTTTTGAAAAAGTGAACGAAAAATCAGCTTCACGTTTTAACAGATACTTCTCAAAATAGCGTATTTTAATATTTTTTTAGATATTTATTTTTTATAAACTTTTTTATAAAGGTTCTTGCTTCATGTGTATTTTTAAAACTTGGAGAGGTTTTTGTTTGCTTCTTAAGGGATGTAAAAAAACCTGCAGACTTCATAGAAATCTTAAAGTTCAAAAAACATAAGTTTATAAAGCAGTATATTCAAAAATCAGACCTTCTCTATTTTTAAACTCCGAGAAAGTTTTTTTATCTTTAATGGTATAAAATAATTTTTTTTTTTTGATTTGCTTCACTAATGGATTGTTTAAAGATTGTTTTTCAAAAATACAAAATTGTATAAATTTTTTTTTTTTAACTTTTTCTAATAAAGATTTATTTATTTTCTTATAAAAAAGCTGACCTAAGGTAAGCTTTTTATTTAAAGCATAAATTTTTTCTAAATTTTTGTATTGAAAAGAAATTAAAATTAATTTTTTTATCCTTTTACATAACTCAACTAACTTATAGATTTGTTCCTTTGAAAAATTTGATTTAAGTTCTGCAATAATTGGGGTCTTTCTGTTAATTCTTAAAAGCTCAGTAAATTGAGGTATACGAATATTTTTTTTTTTTCCTAAAGAATTTATCTCATTAAGATTTGTCTCATTTGTCTTTTTTGAAGACCCTAAAATTCTCTTA
>VHCA01000032.1 GCA_016882225.1 Candidatus Pelagibacterales bacterium | reverse complement strand
TTTCTAATTTAAAAAAAAATTCTTTAAAAGATATTTATCCTGTTATAAAAAAAAAATTTGCTAAAGTTACAAATGAGCACTCAACTGTTCATAGACCATGGGGATACTTCAGATCATTGTATGCAAGTCTAGGTTTTCAGGTTAAAGAAATTGTTGTTTATTCAGGTGGATGTTTAAGCTTACAAAAGCATAAATTTAGATCTGAAAATTGGGTAGTTGTGTCAGGCATCGCTAAAGTAACTTTAAATAAAAAATCTTTTTATTTAAAACCATCACAATCTGTATTTGTAAAAAAAGGAAGCATTCATAGAATTGAAAATACTTCAAAAAAATTATTAAGAATTATTGAAGTACAAACTGGATCCTACTTGGGTGAAGATGATATAATTCGAATTAAAGATGTTTACGGTAGAAACTAGATAAAAACAGCTCTTACAGGAACATGATCAGAGGGTTGCTCTAGGCCCCTGGTGTATTTGTCGATAATAATATCTCTAAGATTATTTTTTAAATTATTTGAAACTAAAAAATGATCAATTCTAAGTCCATTATTTTTTTGATAAGATCTATATTGATAGTCCCAAAACGTATAAGTTTTGGAAGCTTTATTAAAATGTCTTAAAGCATCAAAAAAATCTAATTTTATTAAATCTTTAAATTTTTCCCTTATTTCTTCTTTAAAAAGCGCATCATTTTCCCATGATTTTGGGTCGTATACATCTTCATTAGATGGAATAATATTAAAATCACCAGCTACAATTATATTTTCATAATTTTTTTTAATTTTTTTTAAATATTTTTCAAAAATATTAAGCCACTTTTTCTTATACACATATTTATCTGTATTGATTGGATTTCCATTTGGGACGTAAATACAAATTAATTTAGTTATTTTTTTATTATAAATTATATCCCCAGTAATTATTCTTGATTGTAATGAAGGATCATTAATAGTGTTATTTTCTATATTTTCAATTTTCTCATTAGCTAAAATTGCAACACCGTTATAAGATTTTTGTCCATATACATACGATTGATAACCCTCTTTTAAAAAAAGATTATTTGGAAAATTTTTATTTTCAGTCTTGATTTCCTGTAGAAGTAAAAAATTTGGTTTTTTGTCCCTAAGGTAATCAACTATATGAACCGCTCTAACTCTAACTGAGTTTACGTTCCATGAAGAAACTATCATTAAACAGAAAAAGAATTACCACATCCACACGATGCTTTAGCTTGAGGATTAACGATTTTAAAGGCTTCACCAATTAATTCATTTGAATAATCTAGTGTTGAACCTTTTATAAATTCAAGAGAGGCTTTATCAATTATGACTGTTTCAAAAAAAATATCATTTTGATCATTTTTATCGTCAACCGAAAACTCATATTTAAAACCAGAGCATCCTCCACCTTTAACTTCAATTCTAAAAAAACACTTGCTTTTGGATTTTGCTAATAAATTCTCTATCTTTTTTTTTGCATTATCTGTAATTACAAGGGCAGAATTGTTCATCTTGAGACTATGTATTCAATCAATAAATATGACAGAATACTTAAAAAATATGCATCCAACAATTTAAATTTTTTAGGTAGGCAATTTAGAGAAAAAAAGAATTATTTTAGGTCAGAATACCAGAGAGATAGAGATAGAGTTATCCATTCCAATTCGTTTAGACGCTTAAAGTTCAAAACTCAAGTTTTTGTATATCATGAGGGAGATCATTACAGAACAAGATTAACACATTCTTTGGAGGTATCTCAAATTTCTAGATCAATTGCGAGATACTTAAATTTAAATGAAGATTTATGTGAAACTTTAAGTCTAGCTCATGATCTTGGACACCCGCCTTTTGGTCATGCTGGAGAAAAAATTTTAAATAATTTATCTTTATCTATAGGAGGATTTAATCACAATGTTCACTCTTTGAGACTAATAACGGAACTTGAAAATCCCTATAGGAACTACAACGGATTAAATTTATCATTAAATACTCTAGATGGTTTAATTAAACATAATGGACCAAATTTTAGTATTGTTAATGATTTAGATATTTTAGAAAATTTAAAAAAAATTAAATCTTTAAATTTTTTAAATAATTCATCATTAGAGGCTCAAATTAGTTCAATCTCTGATGATATCGCCTATAATAATCATGACTTAGATGATGGACTTAGGGCAGGATTATTTTTATTAGATGATTTAAAAGATATTTTTTTACTTAAAACAGTAAAAATTAAAAATAAAAAAAACAAATTATTTAAAGAAGAAATCATAAGATCACTAATTAATTATATGGTTACTGACTTAGCAAAACAGACCACTCAAAATATTAAAAAAAATAAAATTAAAATAATCGATGATGTTTATAATTCACAGCAAAAATTAGTAAGCTTTTCAACTCCTGTAGAAAAGTTAAATTCTGACATTAGAGAGTTCTTAAAAAAATACATGTATGAAAATATTAATATAATTAAAATGAATGATATGGCTGAACAAGTAATTATTAAAATTTTCAAATATTCATATAAAAATTCTAAAAAAGTTTTAACCAAGGAATCAATTAAAAAATGGGGTGTTGAACGTGCAATTATAGATTTTATAGCTGGTATGACTGATAAATATGCTATGGATTTTTATTACAACATTAAATGAATATTTTTTATAATATTAAAAATTTAATAAGAGAGTCTATCGAGCCCTTAATAGGTAAATACAATATAAATTTTAAAGAGGTAGAAAATTTCACTGTAGAAATTCCAAAGAATAAAAACTATGGAGATTTAAGTTCAAATATAGCAATTATTTTTTCTAAAGTTTCAAAAACAAATCCTTTACTAATTGCTGAGGAAATAAAAATACAAATATGTAAAAAGTTAAATCTATTAAACAGTGTAGATATTGTTAAACCAGGTTTTTTGAATTTTAAATTTAAAAATAAATTTTGGCATACTTTTTTACATAATTTAAAAGAAAGTTTTTCAACAAGTTTTGATATTAAAAAAAAAAAAATTTTACTAGAATTTGTATCTGCAAATCCTACAGGTCCACTTCATGTAGGTCATTGTAGAGGTGCAATATTTGGTGATACTCTTGCAAACTTACTATCTTTTATCGGAAATAATGTTTCCAGAGAATATTATATAAACGATTATGGTAATCAGATCACATATTTTGTTAAATCTGTTTATTATAGAATTTTAGAATTAGAAAAAAAAAAAAAATTTCCTAATGATCCAGATTTATACCCATCAAATTATATAATCGATATAGCTAAAAATATTATTAAAAAAAATATTATTAAGAATTTTGACAATTTTAATGATGTTTTTGAAAATCTAAAAATTCTATCAATTGATGAAACCATGAATATGATTAAAAATGATTTAAGTCAGATTGGAATTAAACACGATAAATTTATCTCGGAATCAAATTTAGTTAAAAAAAATATTATTGATAAAGCTATTGATATTTTATCTAAAAAAAATTTAATTTATGATGGAGTTTTACCTAAACCTAAAGGAAATGAAGTGGATGATTGGGAGCCAAGAAAACAACTTTTGTTTAAGTCTACTAATTTTGGAGATGATATAGATAGAGCTTTAAAAAAATCTGACAATTCATGGACCTATTTTGCAAACGATCTTGCATATCATTTAGATAAGATTGAAAGAAAATATGATTTATTAATTAATGTTTTAGGCGCAGATCATGCTGGTTATTTAAAGAGACAAATAGCATGTACCCATGCACTATCAAACAATAGGCAGGAAATAATTTCAAAAGTTTGCCAGTTAGTAAAACTTTATAAGAATGGTGAACCCTTAAAAATGTCTAAACGTGCTGGTGATTTTGTAACACTTAAAAATTTAATAGATGAAGTTGGATCTGATGTAGTTCGTTTTATGATGGTTTACAGAACTAATGATAGTGAATTAGATTTTGACTTTGATTTAGTAAAATCTCAATCAAAGGATAATCCTGTCTATTATGTGCAGTATGCTTATGCAAGAATTTCCTCAATTTTAAGAAAAGTAAAAAAAATTCAAGCTTTAAAAATTGAGGATTTAGATGAATTAGATAATGACATTGAAATTAATATAATAAAAAAAATTTCCGAATGGCCTAGATGCTTAGAGTTGTCTGCAAACCATTATGAACCTCATAGAATAACGTTTTATCTTTATGAACTTTCTAGTCTTTTTCATACTTACTGGAATTTAGGTAACGAAAGTAATGAACTTAAAATTTTAAATAGTAACAACGATTATAATTCAAGAGTCTTTTTAATTAGCAAAATTGAAATGGTTTTAAAACAAGGTTTTGGAATTTTAAATATTAAAGCACTTGATAAGATGTAATGAAAAAAGCTTTAATTATTAGTTCTTCGTACTATAAAAACTTTGAAAAAAATTTAATAAAAGGTGCAGTTAAAACTTTAAAAAAAAAATCTTTTAAATTTGATATCTTTTCGGTGAAAGGTAGTTTTGAAATACCTCAGATATTAAACATTTTGTTATTAAAAAAAAAATATAACTTCGCTATAGCTCTTGGCTGTATTGTAAAAGGAAAGACAAACCATCATAAATCAATTGCTTTTTCTGTTTCAAAAAAATTACTCGATTTATCAATTAAGCATAAAATTCCAATATCAAATGGAATAGTTGAAAGTTCTAACCTAACTATTGCAAAGGATAGATGTGATCCTCTTAAATTTGATAGAGGAGGAGAGGCTGCGCTATCTGGGATAAGTATTTTAGAGGCGTTAAAAGGAAATAGATAATTTATGAAAAACAATAATAATCCAAGGCTAATTATAGTGCAGCTCTTATATTCTCATTTCATTAACAATGATGAATTTATGTTTAATTTTAAAAATCCTTATAAAAAGTTTATTAAAAAAACGTGTAAGGGTGTTGTTGAAAATAATGATATATTGGAAGAAAAAATAAAATATTACTTAGATAAAAAATTTAATTTTAAGAATTTTGAACTTATTTTTTTATTAATTTTAAAAGCAGCTATTTTTGAAATATTAGTTTTAAAAAAAACTCCCTATAAAGTTGTAATTAGCGAATATTTAAATGTCTCAAAGTTTTTTCTTTTAGATGAACAAAAAAGCATTATTAATGCAGTTTTAGATAAAATTTCTAAAGAAATATCCTAAGTACGTATTCAGAATATTAATTTTAATAAGATTGATTTTATGATTTTTTTTTGGCAATAAGCTGGTTCATTTTAATTTAGAAATTAATGCTCGAGCCTAATTTTGTTTTAATTCTTACTATTCTTTGCGGCTGTTTATCAATTGTTTACGGTTTCATTACTGGAAAACAAATTTTATCTGCTAACGCAGGTAATGATAAAATGCGAGAAATTGCAGAAGCAATTCAAATTGGAGCTAAGGCATACCTGAATAGACAGTATACAACTATAGCAATTGTTGGATTTGTTGTTTTAATAATCGTTACCTATCTTTTTAGTATTTGGGTGGGCATAGGATATTTTATTGGAGCATTTCTTTCAGGTGTAGCTGGTTATACAGGAATGCTGATCTCTGTTCAGGCAAACGTTCGAACTGCTGAAGCTTCAAGAAAAAGTTTAGGTGATGGCTTAGATATATCTTTTAAATCAGGAGCTTTAACAGGAATGTTAGTTGCTGGATTAGCACTGTTAGCAATAGCAGTTTATTATTTTTTTCTTTTAAAATTTAAAATTGACTCAAGAGAAATAGTTAATGCACTAGTTGCCTTAGGTTTTGGAGCTTCTTTAATTTCTATTTTTGCTAGATTGGGTGGTGGAATATTTACAAAAGGAGCTGATGTTGGAGCGGACCTTGTTGGAAAAGTAGAAGCTGGAATTCCAGAGGATGATCCTAGAAACCCAGCTGTAATTGCGGACAACGTCGGAGATAATGTAGGTGACTGCGCAGGTATGGCAGCGGATCTTTTTGAAACTTACGCAGTAACAATTGTTGCAACAATGGTTCTTGCATCTATTTTCTTCTCAAATGATTTAGCAATGGCAGTCTATCCATTAACGATAGGTGGAAGCTGTATTATAACATCAATTATTGGAACTTATTTTGTAAAACTTGGAAAAAACCAAAGTATTATGGGAGCGTTATATAAAGGCTTTATAGTATCTGCCATTTTATCTTTAATCATTCTTTATCCAGTTACTAAGTTTGTCATAGGATTTGACAAAATTTATACGGTAGAAAAACTAAAATTTACTGGATTAGATTTGTATTATTGCGGAGTAATAGGTCTTTTAATTACTGGTTTAATAATTTGGGTCACTGAATACTATACTGGAACTAATTTTAGACCAGTTAGATCCATATCTAAAGCTTCAACTACTGGACATGGAACAAATGTAATTCAAGGTTTAGCAGTATCAATGGAGGCAACAGCACTTCCTGCGATAATAATTGTTGCAGGCATTATTTCTACATATTTGATCGCGGGTCTTTACGGTATAGCAATTGCAGTTACTACGATGCTGGCTTTAACTGGAATGGTTGTAGCATTAGACGCTTATGGTCCTGTTACAGATAATGCTGGAGGCATTGCAGAAATGTCTGATCTTCCACCCTCAGTAAGAAAAGTAACTGATGCGCTTGATGCAGTTGGAAATACTACAAAGGCTATTACAAAAGGATACGCCATAGGATCTGCCGGACTTGGAGCTCTTGTCTTGTTTGCGGCATACACAGAAGATATAAAATATTTTTCATCAGTAAAAAATTCAGCTTTAAGCGGCATAAGTGTAAATTTTGATTTATCAAATCCATACGTAGTTATTGGTTTATTGTTAGGTGGTTTATTACCTTATTTGTTTGCATCAATGGGTATGCAGGC
>VHCA01000031.1 GCA_016882225.1 Candidatus Pelagibacterales bacterium | reverse complement strand
GTGCCAACAGCTCCAGATATTGCACAGGTTGATATTTCTTTTATTGCTTGTTCTAATCTTTTTCTATTTCTTAAAAATTCTGCATAGGCAGTTAATAATTTAAGACCAAAAGTAGTTGGTTCAGCATGAATTCCGTGGCTTCTTCCGATACAAGGTGTGTTTTTGTATTTTATAGATTTTTTTTTAAGTGTTTTTAAAAGTTTGTCCAGATCGTTAATTAAGATTTTTCCAGATTTAACTAATTGAATGTTAAAACAGGTATCTAAAACATCAGAGGATGTCATACCCTGATGCAGAAATTTTGCTGGTTCTCCAACCTTTTCACTTATAGATGTAAGAAAGGCTATTACGTCATGCTTAACTTGTTTTTCAATATTTTCAATTCTTAAAATATTTATTCTTGCCTTCTTTTTAATAGAATTAGAAATTCCTTTTGGAATGATTTTAGCTTTCTCCATAGCCTCTGACGCATAGATTTCTATATCCAACCAGATCTTGTATTTGTTTTCTTGACCCCAAATATTTGAGATTTCTTTTCTAGTATATCTTGGAATCATAAGGCTAATTGCAAACTAGAATAACATTTAATTTTATAAAGTGAAAATTTCGAAGCCATTATTAGTTACACCAACTGTATGTTCAAATTGTGCTGAAAGAGTCTTATCTTTAGTAACTGCGGTCCATCCATCTTTTAAAACTTTTGTCTCATAATTTCCTTCATTTATCATAGGCTCAACCGTAAACACCATACCTTCAAGAATTTCAATGCCTTCTCCTTTTTTTCCGTAATGTAAAATATTTGGTTCTTCATGAAACGATTTACCAACACCGTGGCCACAAAAATCTCTAACAACAGAAAAACCTCTAGCCTCAGCATAAGATTGAATTGCAAAGCCAAGATCACCAAGTTTAATTCCTGGTTTAATAATATTAATTCCCTCCATCATTGATTCGTATGTTGTTTGAACTAGTTTTTTTGCTTTTATAGAAACATCTCCTACACAGAATGTTTTACTAGCATCTCCATGGTATCCATTTAACACGGCAGTGACATCTACATTAACGATGTCTCCTTCATTTAAAATTTTCTCTGATGGAATTCCATGACAAACAACATGATTAATAGAAGTACATACTGACTTTGGATACCCGCGATAAAAAAGGGGAGCAGAATAGGCATTATTTTTTTTTAAAAAATTATTTATTTCTTCATCTATTAAATTTGTAGAAATTCCAGGCTTTATTATTTTTTCAATATAATTCAAAGAATTAGATGTAATTTTTCCAGCTAGTTTTAAAAGTTTAAAATCTTCTTTTGTATATTTTTTAATAGTCATTAAGAGTAATCGATTTCAATTTCATTACTTAACTTTATTTCTTTTTCAGAAATTGTACTTGAAAAACAAAGATATTTAACTCCAGATTTTTTACCTTTTATAAAAATATTAAAATATTCTTTATCAATATCCTTTGCAATTTTAAACAAATTTACATTCTGTCTTTGAACTAAAAAAATAATATAACAATCATAGCCTTTTTTTTTTGCATCTATAAGATTTTTTATATGTTTTTGTCCACGAGTAGTTACAGCATCAGGAAACTCAGCAATTAGATTTTTCCTCATTAACGTTACATTTTTTACTTCGATAAAAGTATTTTTTTTTCCATTTAATAAAAAATCAAATCTAGTTTTTTTATTAAAAAAAACTTCTTTATTTATTTTGTTGTAATTATTTATTTTTTTTATTTTTTTTTCTTGAAGTGCTTCTTCAACAATTTTGTTTGTACGATGAGTATTAACTCCAACAAGCTCTTTATTTTGTTCAATTATTTCTAAGGTATATTTAAGTTTTCTATTATCATTGTCAGCTCTAGATATATAAGCAATTGAGCCTGGATTTAATAAACCTAGCATTGAGCCTGAATTTGGACAATGTGCAGTTAAAGTTTCATTATTAAAACTGACATCAGCAAAAAATCTTTTATATCTTTTTATGAAGATTGTTTTTAAAAGTGGTTTTATAAATATCATTTAAATTATTATTAACGTGCCTTTTAATAAAAAGAAAAAAAAATATTTTGCTGCCTTGTTAATTATTGGAGATGAAATTTTATCTGGAAGAACTCAAGATACAAATACAAACTTTCTTGCAAATTGGCTTAATGAACATGGTATACAAGTCAGAGAAGTTAGAGTTATTCCTGATCTAAGGCATGAGATTATGAAAAGTATTAACTATTTAAGAAAAAAATATGATTATTTATTTACTACAGGTGGAATAGGTCCAACCCACGATGATATTACAGCAGAGTCTGTAGCTAAGGCTTTTAAGGTAAAGTATGAGTATAACAAGGAAGCATATAAAATATTAAAAGATCATTATAAAAATTCTTATTTTAATGCAGCTCGAAAAAAAATGGCAAAGATGCCAAAGGGAGCGGGTCTTATTTTAAATCCGTCCAGTTCAGCCCCAGGTTTCTTTATCAAAAACGTTTATGTTTTGCCTGGTGTTCCAATTATATTGAAATCCATGATGCATTATTTGGAACAGCTAATTGTAGGTGGTCAAAAAAAGTTAAGCGAGAATATAAAAATTGACTTTCCTGAAAGTAAAGTAAGCAAAGTATTTTCTAACTTACAAAAAAAATTTAAGGACTTAAGTCTTGGAAGTTATCCATTCTTTAAATCAGGAAAGGTTGGGGTATCTTTAGTTATTAGCGGTTATTCTTCCAAAAGAATATTTGATTGTAAAAAACAACTTTTATTAAAATTAAAAAAAATAAAACCGCATTAATGTTTTCAATTATTATTCCTAGTTTTAACAATCTTGAATATTTAAAATTATGCGTTTCAAGTCTAGAAAAGAATTCATTTTTAAAACATGAATTAATATTTCATATTAACGATGGTTCAGACGGATCCTTGGATTTTATTAAAAGCAAAAAATATAAATTTACACATTCTGCTAAAAATATAGGATTATGTTCAGCTGTAAATCAAGCATCTAAACAAGCTTCAACTGATTATATTTTGTATTCGCATGACGATATGTATTTTTTACCTTCATGGGATCAAGTTTTAAAAAAAGAAATTAATTTGTTAAATGATAATCTTTTTTATCTCTCAGGAGTTATGATAAATGAAGGTCATATAGAATTTAACTGTGGAAAGAATTTTAAAGACTTTGATGAGGATAAATTATTAACTAATTACAAAAACTTAAACTTTTATGACTTTCAAGGGTCCCATTTTGCTCCTCATGTGATTCACAAAGAATTATGGAATAAAATTGGTGGATTTAGCGAAGAGTTTAATCCAGGAGATGCCTCTGATCCTGATTTAGCAATGAAACTTTGGAAAAGTGGAGTTAGAATTTTTAAAGGAATTAATGATTTTAAGGTTTATCATTTTGGATCTGTAACCACTAGAAAAAGAGAAAATGTATTTAAAAATAATGGAACTAGAATATTTTTAAAAAAGTGGGGAATAACTCCACGATTTTTTAGAAAGCATTATTTAAGAGGATTTTCAAAATTTGATGGCTTTTTACCAGAACCTAAAAAAAATATTTTTTATTTTTTTGATTTATTGGTTTGTAAGATAAAATTATTTTTTAAATTAAAATGAACAAAGAAGAACAGTTAAGTGAACTAAAAAAAAAAATTAATCAAAATTCAAAAAGTTTTCCAGGTAAAAATCTTGTATTCTCTGACGGAAGTTATTTATCTGAAGTAATGATCATTGGAGAAGCTCCAGGACAGATGGAAGATAAAATGAAAATTCCATTTGTTGGAAGGGCAGGCAAATTATTAGACAAAATGTTAGAGTCTATAAAGTTAAATAGGAATAAGTGTTATATTACGAATGTTGTAAACTTTAGACCTGAAGAAAATAGAAAGCCAACATTAGATGAGATATTAATTTTTAGACCATTATTATTTAATCATATAGAAATTATAATGCCAAAAAAGATTTTGCTTCTTGGGGCTACTGCTGCCCATGCTGTCCTTGATCATGAAGGTCCTTTGCATATAGTAAGGGGAATTTGGAAAAAAATTAATATTAATAAAAACCATTTTAATGTTTTAACAACATTTCACCCTGCATACTTATTAAGACAACCTAATGCAAAAAAAACAGCATGGAAAGATCTTCTGGAATTTCAAAAATTGTAATGATATTTAATCTTTAAATAATTTATTTATTCTAGTAAATATTGCCCTCGTGGTGGAATTGGTAGACACAAAGGACTTAAAATCCTTGCCCGTAATTGGGAGTGCCGGTTCAAGTCCGGCCGAGGGCACCAAATAATGAAGTATTTATTTTTATTTTTTTTTCTTATCTCATGTTCTGGCATCCCAGTTATTGGTTCTAAGAAAGATCAAAATATTAAAGTCGAACCTTCAAAAACGATTAAAACAACTGTACAGAATGAATATGACATTTCATATTTTTTAACCCAAAAAGGTGAAAATTGTTTTATTTCATTAGAAATCAAAAATATTTCTAATGAAGAAAAACGTGTATCTCTCACAATTGAAGCGTTAGATTTTGCAGATAAAAAGTTTGAAGCATTTGTAGTTGAAAGAAGAGCAAAGAGAGATGAAATTATAAACTCAGAAAGCAGATTTATCGGAATTGATTGTAAAAACTTAAGAAAAATTAACTTTTATAAATAATTTCAAATATCTAAGTTTTTTGCTCGAGATGCATTCTCTTCGATAAATCTTAATCTGTGCTCCGAATTTTTTCCCATAAGATTTGAAATAAGTTTATTAGTTTTTTTAAAATCTGTCTTAGGTAAAGCTACTTTAATTAATGATCTAGAAACTGGACTCATTGTTGTTTCTTTGAGTTGTTGTGCCATCATTTCTCCCAGTCCTTTAAATCTACTAATTTCAACATGGGAGTTTTTCTTTTTTTTTTTTAAAATTTCATCTTTTTCTTTATCGTTTCTTACATAGGAAGTCTCGTTGGCTATAGTTAATTTATAAAGCGGTGGTACAGCTAAATACAAATGACCATTTTTGATTAGATTTGGCAATTCACAGAAAAAAAATGTTAATAGTAGGCTAGATATGTGATCTCCATCAACATCAGCATCAGTCATTATTATAATTTTTTCATATCTTAAGTCTTTTTCACTATACTTGTCTCTTCTTTGACATCCTAAGGCCTGAAGTAGATTTGAAATTTCATTATTTGCTAACATTTTTGATGTATTTGCACTTTTAACATTTAAAATTTTCCCCCTCAAAGGTAAGACTGCTTGAAAATTTCTATCCCTAGCTTGTTTTGCAGATCCTCCTGCAGAATCTCCCTCTACTATAAATAATTCAGTTCCTTCAATTTTTGTTGAAGTACAATCTGCTAGTTTTCCTGGAAGTCTAATTTTTCTTGTTAAACTTTGTCTATCAACATCTAGGTTTTGATTTAAAATATTTTTTTCTCTTATTTTTGTTTCTAAAAAATTAAGAATAGTATTAAGATTTTTAGGGTGGTTATTCAACCACTGTTCAAAAGAATTATTAATTGAATTTTCGCAATATTTTTGAATAAATACTGAGGACAATTTTGATTTAGTCTGACCCTCAAATTCTGGATTTCCAATAAAAATAGATAAAATATAACTTGAGTTATTAAGTATATCGTCTGATGATGCGGAACTTACAATCTTATTATTTTTATATTTTGCAGTTTTTCTAATAGCTTTTACAATTCCAGCTCTAAAGCCATTTTCATGTGTACCACCATTATTTGTAAGAACTGAATTGCAAAATGATGTTTGAAATCCTTTCTCTTCATTGTGCCAAACGATTGTAAACTCAAATTTTCCTTTTTGATCATCAAAATTACCACTACTAAATGGGTATTTGTCATGAATAATATTTTTATTTTTCGTTTCTGCCTTTATGTATTCATTTATTCCTTCTGGATAAAATAATTTTATACTTGCAGGTGTGTCATCTTTTCTATTGATCAAACTTTTATCGCATTCAAAATGAATTATGACGCCTTTACTTAAATATGCCTTACTTTTACAGAGTTCATAAATTCTTTTTGGTATAAATTTATTTTCTTTTCCAAAAATTTCACTATCAGGATAAAAACTTATACTCGTTCCATTTTTGAATTTACTTTTTCCATTTTTTTTTAGTTCATTTATAGCTTTTCCTTTTGAATAAGATTGAATAAAGCTTAATGAATTTTTAAATATCTCTACAACTAATTTTTCAGATAAAGCATTCACTACAGACAATCCAACGCCATGGAGTCCTGCTGATGATTTGTACACATTTTCATTAAATTTTCCTCCTGAATGAAGTGTTGTTAAGACGATCTCTAATGCTGTTTTATTTTTTTTTGGATGTTTATCTAAAGGTATACCCCTACCATCATCAGTTATAGTTAATGAGTTATTTTTGTTTAACTTGACATAAATATTTTTGGCATAGCCAGAATTGACCTCGTCAATTGAGTTATCCAGGATTTCGGTTGCTAAATGATGTAAGGCGTTTTCATCCGTTCCGCCAATATACATTCCTGGTCTCTTTCTAACTGGCTCGAGACCCTCTAGAATTTCTATATCTTTAGCGGAATAGTGATTAGTTTGTTTAATTTTTTTTTTAGTCCTCACATTTTTACTGCTATATTTGTTTGTTTATTTTTAAAATCTTAATTAAATCATTGATTTCAGTACATTTTTATATTGCATTTTATTCATATAAGCTTTGCAATTTTTGCATATCAATAATAATTAAACAGTATCAAGGAGGCTTATGATTCATAAAGACTTCGTTATTGAAAAAAATAACAAAACTAGGGAGGGCAACTACTTTAAAATATTAAAAGATAGAGCTCTTAAAATGAATAGCAGACCTAGAATTAAAAAAAATATCCTCAATCCAAACGAATAATATCAGAGATTTCAACCCTAGTATTAAAAAAAATACTAGGGTTTTAAAAATTAATTACTCTTAGTTACTATAGTACATTTGAAATTCAATTGGATGAGGTGTGTGCTCAAAGTTATGAATTTCTTGAAACTTTAAATCAATATAGGCATC
>VHCA01000030.1 GCA_016882225.1 Candidatus Pelagibacterales bacterium | reverse complement strand
TAGAGATTTAAATTAAACATATGATTAAACATCTGGATCATTTGGTTTTAACAACACGTAATATTGATGAGTGTATATATTTTTACAAAGATGTTTTAGGAATGAAGCTTGAGACTTTTTTTGGAGGAAAGCCTAAAGTTGAAAGAAAAGCACTGAGATATGGTAAGCAAAAAATCAATTTACATGTATACGGAAAAGAGTTTGAACCTAAAGCAAAACATCCAACTCCAGGATCGCTTGATCTTTGCTTTATTTCAGAAATACCTCTTGATAAATTTATAGAGTTGTTAAATGAAAAAAAAATTAAAATTGTAGAGGGTCCGGTTGAAAGAACTGGTGCTACTTCAACATTACGATCAATCTATGTAAGAGATCCAGATCAAAACCTAATCGAAATATCTGAAGAAATTAAAAATTAATTATAGCTCTTAACTAAGTATTGTATTTCTGGAATTCTAGTTTTTACACTTCTACTATTGAGCACAATTGCAATTTTTTTTTTCTCAGTCATAATTGCAAGACAACCTCCTGCAGCTCTAGTCCATCCAGTTTTACTAACCAAAAATTTATTTTTTTTATTAATTAATGGATTTGTATTTCTATAGACAATTCCTTTAATTTTTACTGCTCTATTCGATGATGATTGAACGATTAACGGATAAAACTGCGCTGCTTGAACCATCTTAATTAAATCACTTGCAGTTGATAAGTTGTGTTCATCTAAGCCTGAGGCATCAACAAATATGGTATCTTTCATTCCAAGTTTTGAAGCTTTTACATTCATAGCTTTAATACAATCGTCGTAGCCGCCTATGAAATAGTCACAAAGTAAGTTGGATGAATAATTATCTGATCGAACCAACGATAAAAGTATATGCTGTCTTCGAGTATAATTTTCTAATTGTTCATCGAGATTTTGATTTGCATCTAGAATGACCATAGCAGTCATTAACTTAGTAATCGATGCTATTGAATGAGTATCGTTTATGTCTTGACCTTTTAAAACTTTACCAAACTCATCAACAACAACCCAGGATGTTGCTGTAATTTTCTTTTTAGCAGGTTGGCTTATTTTTTTAGTTTCTTTCTTTGTTGCCTCAGCAACTCCAATCCAAAAGAGACTAGCAAGACATAAAAAAAATATTATTTTTTTCACGAAACTCTATTAAAACAATTTAGTTATAAAATAAACCCAGTACTAAAAGCGAGGGTTTGAAAGGTTTTTATTCAATTTTTATGTTTTGATAAAAACTAATTTTCTCTTTAAGCAAGTTATCAATTCTAACTGCAAAAGGAATATCAAAGGGTCTTCTAGGATGAACTCTGTCGTTCACCCATGATTTAGACCAATTATCAGTTGTCTCAACACATTGTTTTGCAAAATCTTTTAGCTCATATTTAATTTCAGCTTCAAAACAACCTCCTAGAAAAAGATCCACATACGATTGAGCTATTGGATAATCTTTTGATGGTGGTTTAACATTTTCAGCTCTTGCAGCATATATCCAAAAAACTTTGTTACTTTTATTTTTATCTTTACCTAAAAGTTCAATTTTACCATTATCTACCTTTTTTCTACAGTATCCAGACTCTCTTCTATCAATTCTATTTAAATCGTCTTCGCTTACCTTAAAATAAATAGCATTGAAAAAAGAATTATTTTGATTTTGGGATGTTAAAAAAGTTGTTTTATAAAAATTTCCTCTTTGACCAAACGACCTCTTATAATCATAAATCACTATAGGATAAAACTCCTCTGACGTTGGGGCTGTGCCTAATCTTGATTTTGAATTCATTAAACTGCCATAACCAACTACAAAGTTGTCAGATTTTTTCTCAAATGGCAGTCCACATTCTTCAGCAAAAGCAAATTTAGAAGTTATAAACAAACTTAAAAAAAAAATTAAAAATGAAATCTTTTCCAATTTCATAAATTTAAGTTAACATGATTTAATTTTAAAAATTACTAGTAAAACTTTGAGTAATAAAATATTTTATATACTTGTAGCGATATTGCTTGTAAGCGCTGGCTTATTTTTAGAATATTTACATCTGCAAGATAAAAACGACTTCAATCTAAAGTTGTTTTATTGGTGTCTCTTCTTTGGACTTTTGGCTCAACTAATAGATGGTAGCTTGGGTATGGCATATGGTGTTAGTGCCTCCACATTTCTTTTGAGCATAGGCGTTCCACCAGTTCAAACAACAGCGTATGTACATTTGGCAGAAATATTTACAACTGGTGCAAGCGCATTATCACATACAAAGTTTAAAAATGTAGATTTTAGTCTTTTTAAAAAAATTGTTATTCCTGGTGTTATAGGAGGAATCATAGGTGCTATCGTTATTAACAAATTTGAAATCCCATATTTAAATATAATTGTATCAATTTATCTTCTGATAATGGGCTTTGTTATTTTCTTAAAAGCATTCAAGAAACTTAAGTTTTTAAAAAATAACAAAATAAAAGGAGTTATTCCACTTGCAACATCTGGTGGTTTTCTTGATGCTGTAGGCGGCGGTGGCTGGGGTCCTATAGTTACAACTGGTTTAATTGGAAGCGGTAACGAACCAAGAAAAACTATAGGTACAGTGAGTGCTGCTGAATTTTTTGTCAATCTTGCAACTGGAATATCGCTTGGAATACTCATTGATATTATAGATTGGGAAGCTATAGCTGGGTTGATGGTAGGTGGCTTAATAGCAGCGCCTGTTGCAGCAAAAATTGTCTCAAAAATTAAAATTAAATTAATGCTAATTCTTGTAGGGTTACTAATAATTACTTTAAGTCTTCGTCGTATTTATCCTATGATTTTTTAAATTTTACTTCTGCTCTGCGTACTTTTTGATTGTAAGTATAAGATTACCTAATCCATTTTGTCGTTGAGGAGTTAAAATGCTTTTCATATCAAGAGGTTTAAAATCTTCAATTGCTACATCTTTGATGGCTTCATAAGAGTTACCACTTAATATATCTAAAATAATAAAAGCAGTTCCTTTAGTTATAAAAGCATCCGCATCAGCACTTAACTCTAAAGTTTTACTAGTAAATTTTGGAACCAACCACAGACTAGATGCACAGCCATGTATTTTAAAATTATCAATTTTGAATTTGTTATCTAGTAGGGGTAATTTTTTTCCTTGATCGATGATGTATTCAATTCTATCTGAGCCTTGGACTAAATTTAAGTTTTCTGCCCAATATTTAATTTTCTTTTTGATTTCATTATTTTTCATCAGAATTTAATATATTTTAGTCAATCAATTGATAAAGTTAAAAAATGAACTTAATTAAAAAATACTTAAAGTGGTTCAGTACTCTGTTAGTGTTATCTGGTATTTTGCTTACCAATTTAAATATTTATCCATTAAATATTTTAATTCACGGTATTGGTGCCATAGGTTGGACTATGGCTGGATATTTTACTAATGACAGAGCTATCATGGTAAACTTTGGTATTCAAATACCTTTGTTTCTTTTAGGTTATTCTAAATTATTTTTTTAAATAATCTCTAAGAGAGGCAAGTAATATAAACCAATACAGTCTAATACGAGGTAAAAAACCTTTTTTATCTTTAAGTTTATTATATTTTTCTACGCCACACTTTGTCTTGATGTACGATCGTATTTTTGACATTTAACTGTATTAGATTGAATTAAATTTATATATCTGGTTTTTAATTAATAATACATGGAACCCTCTACACCACTATGGCTTTGGACAGCTTTTTTTCTCATAGTTGTATTTGCTCTTATTTTAGATTTTTTTTTACTAAAACAAAATGACAACGGTTCTGTTTCTTTCAAGCAGGCATTAGACTGGTCAATTTTTTGGATACTAATATCCGTCGTATTTAACGGCCTATACTGGATATACATCTATACAGACTTTAATACGGAAATTGCGAATGCAAAATCGTTAGAATTTTTAACAGGCTATCTAATAGAGAAGTCGCTTGCTGTAGATAATGTTTTTATCTTCTTAATGATATTTACTTATTTTAGAGTTCCAATCAAATTTCAAAAAAGAGTTTTACTAATAGGTGTGATCTTAGCAATAGTTCTAAGAGCCATTATGATTTTTTTAGGTGTATGGCTTGTTAAAGAATTTTCATGGATACTTTATGTCTTTGGTGCCTTTCTTGTAATTACTGGAATAAAAATGTGGTTTGCAGCTGGAAAAGAGATTCCTTTAGAGGAAAATCCTCTTCTAAAAATATTGAAAAAAATAATAAAAGTTAGCAAAGGGTTTGATGGAGAGAAATTCCTTACTATTCAAAATGGTAAAAGAGTTGCAACCCCGTTATTAATGGTTGTGTCTTTAGTTGCGCTAACAGACATTATATTTGCGGTGGACTCAATACCTGCGATCTTTGCAATTACCCTTGATCCTTTTATTGTTCTTACGTCCAATGTTTTTGCAATACTCGGTCTTAGAGCTATGTTTTTTATGTTGCAGGCAGCTGCAACTAAATTTCACTTAATTACCTATGGCCTTGCTATAATTTTAGTTTGGGTAGGAACAAAAATGCTTCTTGTGGATATAATTAAAATACCAGTCTTTATTTCTCTAGCAGTAATTATAATCATTCTTACTTTAACAGTTTATCTAAGCAATAAATTTCCAGAAAAAAAATAATGAAAAAAAGTTCCTACCATGATTGGATTGGAATTTTTTTTCTACTAAGTGCCATTTGGGGTGGAGCATTCTTCTTTGTTAAAATTACAGTTTTTGAATTTGGCTTTATAGGGACAAGTTTTTTAAGAATCTTTTTTGGAATGTTGATACTACTTCCTGGATTGTTTTTAAGAAATCACTTTAAGCAACTTAAAAATCATTGGAAAAAAATCTTTTTTATTGGTCTATTTATCGCAGCTATTCCTTGGACTACGTATTCTTTTGCACTGCAGTATATAAGCGCTGGACTAGCTTCAATCATTAATGCAACAACACCAATGTTTGGAGCAATTGTTGCATCCATTTGGCTAAAAGAAAAATTAAACTCTATTAAAATCTTTGGACTAATTTTAGGCTTTCTAGGAATCTTTATGCTCTCCCACGATGACATCCATTTAGAGATCGATAATGCAACACTTGGTATCTTAGCAGCATTAGTTTCCACCACTTGTTACGGTTTTGGAGCTTGTTATATAAAAAAATATCTCTCAACAATTCCTCCTGTTGCAACATCTACAGGAAGTCTAATTAGTGCTTCAATTGTATTACTACCTTTCGCTTTATTTTATATGCCTGACAAAATTCCATCCATTTCGGCGTGGGGTTCAATTTTCTTTCTTGGATTTATTTGCAGTGGATATGCGTACTTTCTCTACTTTGGTCTTGTTAAGAAAGCTGGAGCAACCGTTGGTCTGCTTGTAACGTTTCTAATACCAGTTTTTGCGATTCTTTATGGTTTTGTTTTTTTAAATGAAAAAGTAACTCTATGGATGTTATTTTCTGCTTTAATTATTGTTTTTGGGACTTCACTTGTAATCGGTATTTTTGATAAAAAAAAATTTTTTAATATTAGTTTAAATTAATTTTCTAAACAAAAGATAAGCTGTGACTACTATTAAAGGTAATAAAAAGGCCCCTATGTAGCCATAGTAATCTACAACCCAGCTTAAAACAAAAAGAAAAGCTCCAATACCAACTACAATACCTAGTAACAGTAAGAGAGTATTTTTTTGCATACCTTTTTTACAATAATTTAATTTTTTAAAATAATCACTATCTAATAAAATTAAAAAATTAGACTAATAATATTAAACATATATATAAAATTATAATACATGACCTCAATAACAGTCTTATTTACAATTATTTTTCTAACTTTTTACCTGTTTCTTTCTTTTAAAACCATAAGTGTAAGAAAAAAAAGCCAAGTTGCTTTTGGAACGGGGGGCAATGAGGAACTTTTAAGAGCAACCCGAGCACATTCTAATTTTTATGAATATACAGTTTTCTTTATTCTTTCATGTATTTTAGCCGAGTATTTAGGCGCTGAATGGGTCTATATTTTAATCGTCAATACACTTTTTTTATTTGGAAGAATATTTCACGCCATAAGTATGTACAAAAATATTTTGCGTTATAGACAAATTGGAATGTTACTTACGTTTGGTTGTTATATAGCAAATATTTCGTATATGACTTACTTGTATTTTTTTTTCTTTTTAGGATTGGAATAAATAATTTATTTACATTCATCGTTGGTGAGCCCGACTGGGATCGAACCAGTGACAAATTGATTAAGAGTCAATTGCTCTACCAACTGAGCTACGGGCCCATAAAATTCTTATGACAGTATACTAAAATCTAATTAGTATTTTTTTTAATAAAATCATCTGCAAGGCTAAGAATTTTTGCTTTTCTAACCTTATCCATTTTATCAAAAACTTTAACCATCATAGCAAGTCTATAGTTCTTAGAAAAAAAATTTCTATTTTTATCGATAAATCTCCAATACAAACCATCCATAACCTCACACCAGCCACCCCTTTTAAAGTCACTCATTTTCAAAATATAACTAGAACCACAAATATAAGGTTTTGTTGCAAAAATTCCTCCATCACTAAACAATCCCATGCCCATGACATTTGGAGCCATGACCCAATCAGATGAGTCTACGAACATTTCCATAAACCACCTATAAACTTCCATAGGTTCAATTTCTGAAAGATTCATTATATTTGCAAGAACCATTAAACGTTCAATATGGTGGACATAGCCATACTGAAGACAATTTTTTATTGAATGGTCAAGGGGAGGTATATTTGTACTACCAGTATACCAAGTATTTTTCATTTTACGTTTATGTTTAAAAAAATTTTTATTCAATAATTCGTCCTCATAATTTTTATAAATACCTCTCATAAATTCTCTCCATCCGATGATTTGCCTTACAAAACCCTCAAGATTATTTATTTTAATTTTTTTTTTATTGCAGAATGAAATTGTTTTATAAACAACTTCCTTCGGAACTATTAACCCAAGATTTAAAAAAGGACTTAAAACAGAATGAAATACAGTATGTGATTGCTGCGTGATCGAGTCCTCATAGTCACCGAAATTTGATATTTTTTCATCTAAAAAACCATCCAGTAAATTTACAAC
>VHCA01000029.1 GCA_016882225.1 Candidatus Pelagibacterales bacterium | reverse complement strand
GCCTATTTACAATGGACACTCGCCTTATCAGGATTTGTAGTTGCAATACTTAGTTTATTTCTAGGAATTGTTGCTGACAGATTAAAATCTGGAAAAATTTTAATGTTAAGAGTCTTTACTTTGGGCTGTATTATTTCAACTCTTTTTTTTTGGTTTATCAAACCTGAAAAAGATTACATTTTTTTTGCCCTGCTTATATTTTTTATTTCAAATGTTTGTTACGAGATTGGAATCGTATTTTATGACTCTTTACTTAAGCAATCTTCGGAAAATAAGAACTTAGGTAAAACTTCAGGGTTTGCATACGGACTTGGATATTTTGGAACAGTTCCAATACTATTTTTAATTCTTTACACATTTATTGTGCCAGAGATACCACCTTTTGGATTAAAAAAGGAATTAGCGGAACATATTCGTTTTGTACCATTGATTGTTTCTATATGGTTTTTAATATTTTCTTTTCCATTACTAATTAATCTTGGAAAAATTATTCAAGTTAAAATTAAATCTAAAAGTTCTGGTTTAAAGCGTCTTAAAAACTTATTTTGGAAAAAAGGACTAACAATCACTGGAAGATTTTTAGTTGCAAGACTGTTCTACAATGATGCTCTAACAGTATTAATTGGTGGTGGTGGAGTGTACGCTGCAGGTGTTTTTCTATATGACTTTTCTGGATTATTGGAGCTTGCTGTGTATGCAAATTTAGCTGCATTTTTGGGTGCAGTTTGTTTTGGCTTTTTAAATGATAAGTATGGTTCAAGTAAAATCATAATTACATCTATTATAATACTATTAATTACAGTTGTTTGGGGATCAATTGCTAAATCGAAGACAGAATTTTTATTTGTTGTTATCATTTTAGGATTAATGCTTGGACCCATCCAAAGTGCAAGTAGAGTTATGATGAGTAAACTTGTAAATACGGAAGACCTTGGAAAAGGGTTTGCTTTATACGCAATGACTGGAAAAATTACTGCTTTTATTGGTCCATTACTTGTTGGAACTGTAACTTACTTTACATCACAACGTATAGGTTTTTTTTCTGTATCAGTACTATTAATATTAGGTTTATTTTTTATTTATCCGCTTAGAAATTTGAAAAAATAAAATATAATTGATAAAAATTATTATCTTAAAATAATGAAAATTTATAAAGCTAAAATATCAAACAAGCGAAAAGAGTGGTCTGAGCTTAAAAACGAATTATTTGAAAGTAATGAAAAAAGATTAAAGAATAACAAAATAAATGAACCATACTCATCACCTTGCATGATGGATGAATTTAACTTTAACCAAGATACTGAAGAAAATACTTAAGTTCTAAAGTAAAGTTTTTTGCACTTGTAAACAGAGGTGTTTTGCACTCAAAAAAGCATGCTCTGCTTTAAAACCTGAAAAATAATCACCACAAATACCAAGCTTTAAATCTTCATTCCAAAAAGAATTCGGAGCAGATAATTGCTTTCCATAAGCATATAACCAACCATGAATATCTTGATGAATTATAGTGTTTGTTTCGTAATTAATTTTAACGCTTTTTAAAAAAGCTTTTACAATCTGTTCAGTTAGTAAATTTTTGTTTTCCCTATAATTTTGAATATATTTTTTTGCAAATTTAACAGATGACTGAATAGTCCATAACTCTAATTTATTATTTAACAGATAGGGTTTTTTGGTATTTTCATTAGCAGCAAAGCCTAATTCTGGATCGTCTTTGTAGGTATAAGAGGCATAATCAAGTCCAAGAGACTTATTAAATGCAACCATCACTGTTAGATTTGGATCCATCTGAAAATTAAATTTTGAATAAAAATCAGAAGTAAAAGATTTGGTTAAATTCAGAGCTTGTTGAAAAGGAACCGTAATTAAAACAGTCTTATAGTTTGCCTCGGTATCGTCTTTGAATATAAGATTCCAAGTATCTTTATTTCTTTTGATTTCTCGAAGTTCTTTTTGAAAAAAAATATTTGATTTTTCAAAAATTTTTTTAATAAGTTTGTTATTACCTTCTGAGTGAATAATTCTTTTTTTTGAATCTAAACTTTTATTTTTATTAAAATTAATAATAAATTTTCCATCCCAAATACTATTTTCATTAGAACCTAGAAAGGTTGAAAACTCCTCATGATTAGTTGAGATATATTGAAGACCATGATCAAAGGAGCCAATACCTTCTACTTTTCTTGTAGATGATCTTCCACCAATTCCCCTACTCTTTTCAAAAAAATCTGCTTCACTTTTTAAAAAATATTTTAATGTAGCTGCACTAAAACCTGTGCCAATAATTGCTATATTATTTTGCTTAACCATTTGTTTTTTTAAAAATATTTTTTTAAATTATATTAAAAAATAAATTTTTAAAATTGTTTGAGAACATTATTTCTTTCAGATATACATAATTATGTTCAAAAGAATTAAAAGACATCTAGAACTTGCAAACAAAGGTTATTTTGAACACATGTTTTTTGCAATGAAGGTTGGATGTAAATGCTTATATTGTTTTTTTACTGCATTTATTCATGCAATTAATCCAGCTTTTTTTGAATATTCTACTAGCAAAAGAATAAAAAGAATGAATGATAGGTTTCAAAAAAATAGTATCAAGCAATAACTAATAACTAAAATTTTTTATTAGATAATTTGCAATTAGCTCATTGCCCTTTTGATTAAAATGAACATCATTCCAATAGTAGTATTTTTTATATACGTCTAAAAAAGAAGTTTTTTCCATTTCATCAAAAAAAACTGGAAACATATTTATAAAATTTGAACATCTTCCAATACAAAAGTCTCTCCACATTTTTACATGTAAGGAGTCTTTTTTATCTTTAAGAAGTTGCTGTGGCCATGGATAAACTGCAATACTCATTTTAATTTTATTTTTTTTTAAAATTATATATAACTTTTCCATGGTAGCCTTCATCTCAGCTACTCCCTCTGATTGGGTTAAATCATAATCCTTTATTTTTTCTTCTTTATTATAAGTCCACTTAGCTTTCATTTCGACTTTGTCTAAAAATATAGGAAAAGTGTTCTCCTCTGTGCCTTTAGTTTTTAAAAAATCAATACGCTTAATTAAAAAAAAATAAAAATTTGTTAATGGAAATTTTTCTCTTAAGGTATCTCTTAACTCTAGGTTTTTTTCCTTATAATCTTTATCTTTAACAACAAAATTATTATCGATTGAATACCAGTTAGAGTCATCCCAAAAATCACTTATATCAATGAATATAATTACATGTTTAAATTTAAAACCATTTTCAAGTAGATAATTAATTTTAGAAAGATAAATTTTTGGTGAATAAGTAATTACCCCAAGGTTTACGATTGATAATTTAGATTTTGACTCAAATATTCCTGGAATAGTTTTTTCATGCTCTATGGCAGATTCAACAAAGGAATCCCCGATAAAAGCTAAATCATAATTCTTTTTACCTTTAGAGCCACATTTGTCTTTAAAACCATAATTGTTCGTACAATGTCGGTAGGTTCCTCTAAAAGTATTTGCATATTTGTAGTCAACACTTGCTCTTAAATCGTGATGATAGATGGGATGTTTTACTGCTAAGAATCTTTGATAAAACTCAGTTTTTAATAAAAAGGGTTCAAGTTTATTTAATATAAATTTTCCAAAAAAATAATCTATCGATAAAGTTAAAAAAAAAGTAATTAAAATTATAATAAAAGTTTTTTTAATAATTCTTATCAATAGATTAAATTGCATTATTAAGAGCCTGCTTAATATATTCTTCTCTTAATGCTTTAGTGAAAACACCAGGCTTTCCGTCTCCTACGGTCGAACTATTAATTTTAATAACGGGAGTAACAAATGCTGTGGCTGAAGTTATAAAAGCTTCATCAGCAGATTGAGCATCTACTAGAGTAAATGGTTTCGTGCTGACTTCATATTTTAAAGCTTTAGCACAGTTTGTAACAGCTTCTCTAGTTATGCCGCCTAAAATTAAATTATCAGACTGTCTTGTTAAAATTATTTTATTTTTAATAATCCATGCGTTATTAGAAGTTCCCTCCATAACAAAACCATTTCGTATCATCCAAGCATCATCAAAACCTTTTTTAAAAGAATCTGTTTTTGCAAGGCTTGGGTAAAGAAGTTGAGTTGTTTTAATATCACAACGTTTCCAACGCAAATCATCAGTTGTCATAACTTTAATTCCTTTTTTTGCATTTTCACTTTCAAGTATTTTTTTTTCTTGGGTAAAAGCAAAAATAGTTGGTTCAATGTTATTATTCGTTATCGTAAAGTCTCTATCAACAACTCCTCGAGATATTTGAAGATATACAATTCCTTCTTGAAGATTATTTTCTTCTACCAACTTCCTATGAAAATCCAAAATAGTAGTATGATTAATTTTTTTGCTAAAATGTAACTCTTTCATAGAACGATCTAGTCGTTTCATATGATTATCAAAATCTATAAGTTTTTTATTTACAACTGACGTAACTTCATAAACAGAGTCGCTAAATAAGATTGATCTATCAAAAATAGAAATTTTCGCTTCATCTTCTTTAAGGTATTTTCCGTTTACATAAACTACTCTCATAAATATTGTCCCGGCATTTATAATATTATCAATTTAAAATATTAGTTATTATGGATACAGTATCTTTATTCAATCTTTTTATTTTAATTTTTGTTTTAGTCATTCTTCCTGGGCCAGCAACTTTTGCAGTGTTATCTACAAGTACTAGATATAATTTAATATCAAGTATTTTCTTATCTGCAGGTGTAACTCTTGGAGATATAATCTACGTCTTAGCAGTATTATTTTCATTTAATGTCTTTGCTTCATTTTTAGAACCAATTTTTTTTTATATTAGAATTATTGGGGCAATTTATATTTGTTATTTGGGAATTACTTTAATTTTAAAAAAACCAGAGTCTTTTAAAGAAACGAAAGTTAGCAATAATCTTTTGGGTCAGTTCATTATTGGCTTAATGATTTGTCTTTCCAACCCTAAGACAATTATTTTTTATTTTTCAGTGCTTCCGCAGTTTATAAATTTAAAATCTGTAAATATCATAAGCAGTACACAAATAACCCTAGTGATAGCACTCACTGTTTTTTTTGGGTTATGTCTATTTGGTCTAATGGGACAGGCTATTAGAAAGTATCTTCTTCAAGATAGATCTAAAAAAATATTCAATATTGTGAGCGGTATGTTGTTCTTAGCTGTAGGTTTTTATTTAATAAAAACTTAAACTAAGCGCTACACACCATATCTGAACCACAACATAATGGACTTTTTATTTTTCCATGACCATTGGGACATTCTGAAATTCGAACAGTCTTTCCGACATCCAATTTCAAATTACTGTCCTTAAGATCTGCATCACATTTTCCACAAGTTGTATTTACAGACATTTTACACTTTGGACATTCGTAGTAAGCCATAAAGAATAGTATCGCTAAAAATTAAAACTATTCAATAAAATTATTTTATACCAAGAAGACGGTTTAGTTTCCCCTCTTTATCTAATCTATAAATTGTATCGCAGTCTCCAACGTGTTTACCATCTGCAAATATTTGAGGAACTGTTCTAGCGCCTCCCGCTTGTGCACTCATTTTTTCTCTTAAAATTTCATCATTAGAGACATCAACTTCTTTGTATTTTACTTTTTTTTTATCTAATAAAGATTTTGCTTTAACGCAGTAGGGACATATTCGTGTTGTATAAATTTCAACGCTTTTCATTATATCAAACTATTATGTTATTTCTTTTTTAACTGTAAAGCACAAAGTGTTGCAAGCAATCCTGCACAACCTAAAAAAGAAAATGCATAAACCCAGTTTGTAGAATTTGAAACGGGCTCATGATTATTAGTAATATCCAAAATAAACCCAAAAAAACCTGGCGTCACAGATCCAAGGCCAATTCCTAAAATAGATCTATAACCTACCGTTCTTCCTACAAATTCCTTTGGAGTGCTTTCGGTAAGTGCCGCAGTTAAAACGCCTGAATCTCCTATTGCAAAAAAACTATAGGCAAGTGCAATAAAAATTATGACTAACCAATTAAAATCTACAATCCAACCCATTGCAAAGGATAACAGGGCACTAACAAGAGAAAAGGATACTAAAATTGTTTTTCTTCCGATTTTATCAGAAAAATACCCGCTTATCAGCGAGGAGATTACTCCTGAGACATGGATAGAAAATCCAATAATTATTCCAAGGACTATACTACTTATTAAAATCTTATCTAAAATTACTAAAGTTAAAAATATTGGTAGCCATGTCCAAAGACCAAATAATTCAACTGCATGAGCGGTATAACCCGTTATTAAAAATTTAGTCTCAGGTTTTGTATTAATTTTAAATTTTTTCTTTGATGGAGAATACTTTTTCTCTAAATCATTTTTGAATGCAACATACATACTAATGGCCCCAATAAAAGTTAATAGTGAACAGGTTAAAAAGCTAAATTTGTATGAAACAAGTGTTGTTAGAATATAACTGAGTGATAGTGAAACAGCATAGCCAAAAGCTTGACCACCAAGCATACTGCCCATTGCAAGGCCTTTATTTTTTTCTGTAAACTTTTCAGATACTAAAACTATGGTTGGTCCATAAATACCACCTTGGCCGCAACCAATAAAAAAATTCAAAAAAAGTGCTGAGTAAAAATTTTCTGCAAAAATGTAAAATAAAAAGCTTGATAAACAATTTATGACTACCGAAAAAAATAGAATTTTACTTGGATTTAAATAATCGCAAAGAAAGGAAGCTAAAAATAAGGATATTGCAAAACCGATTACACAAAAAGTCTGTATTATTCCTGCCTCAGTCGCAGATAAACTCCAAGTGTCTATTAAAACAGATAGGGAGCCCACATACATAAAAAATGCTGCTGAGGTTAAAAATCTTCCAACAGCTATAAGCTTAAGCCAGTTCCAATTAGGCTTTTGCATAAAATTTTATAGGATTGAGATTATTAACACTGACTATTAATATATCTATGTTGGAATAGATACAAAATTTTATGTTAATTGATGAAGAAGAAATTACGAAAAAAAAAATTGATGTAAGTAAACTTTCTATTCCTGAAATGGAAGATTTAATCAATATTTATAAGAATAAAATAATAGAACTAGAAAATAA
>VHCA01000028.1 GCA_016882225.1 Candidatus Pelagibacterales bacterium | reverse complement strand
AAAGCATTAGAACAAGAGGGAATATTCTCCTCTATGTTAACCTCATATTAAAAAGTAACTAAAGTATAATGAATGCCACAAAGCTTGCAAAAAGCTCTGCGGTAGGAACTGCTGTTCTTGAGAGAACTTTTAAACAAAAACTTTTAACTCCAGTTTTAATTGGTGTATGTTTTTTATTATTAACATTAGAGAATATAAGCTTTAGGCCTATTAAACTTTTAAAATCTCTAGTAAACGATGCAATTACCTATTCAGCATTTATAATTAATTTGCCAGTAAATTTTACAGCAGACACTTCAAAATCCTTTTTAGAATTTTTTAATTTTAATATTCATCAAGAAAATAAAATTCTTAAAGATCAGGTAAACAAACTTATTTCTGAAAAAAATGAATTATTATTTTTTAAAAATGAAAATGATAATTTAAAAAGAACTTTAGGAATTAGAAATCAGGGAGAGTATGCTGCACTTCTGGTTAAAGTAATAAAGGAGGATACAAGTGAATTTGGGAAATCTTTTTCAATTACAAAAGGATCATCAGAAAATCTTGAACTTGGGCAAGCGGTTGTAAGAAATAACGTCTATCTTGGAAGAATATCTGAAGTAAATCTTCTTTCATCTAAAGTAATGATTGTAACTGATGCGGGAAGTAGAATTCCTATTGTAATTCCATCTAAAGGAGTAAATGCAATTTTAAAGGGTGATGGTTATTCTAATGCAGAGCTTCTGTTTTTACCTCCATCTTCAAGCCTAGACAATAATGACCAGATTTATACTTCAGGCACTGATGGAATTATTAAAGAGGGACTGTACGTTGGGAAGGTCATAGTTAAAGAAGATAAAAACAAGAAAAAAAAATATTCAGTAGATCTTGGATTTAAAGAACATCAATTAAACTATGTGTCAGTACTTAAGCTAAAGCGGTAATGTATGAGAAATTTTCTTGAAAAAACTAGGTTTTATATTCCTCACTTATTAATTCTACTAGTAATAGCAAATGACAGCTTATTGATAAATACTTGGATTGCACCAGGGCCAATTATTAATTTAAAATATATTCTTTTATTTTACTTTTGCTTTTATCAACCAGATAGAATTTCAGTTATATCTTTATTTCTCTTAGGGTTAGTTTTTGACTCTCTTCAAAGCACACCGCTTGGTATGACATCATTATGTTTTATAGTAGCTTCAAAATTAATTTACTTTTTAAAAAAAAGAAGAACACGAGCAAACTTTCAAAATGAATTCATTTCTTTTGGAATAGTATTAGCCGCTGTTCAAATACTGACTTTAATTATTTTTTATTATTTTTCAAAAACATCCCCTGAATATTCTCTTCTAATTATAAATACCATTCTAACCTTAGCGCTATATCCGTTGTTTAGATATATTTTACAATTTTTTTATAGATATCAGATATGAAATTAATTGATAAAAAAACTAAGAAAGAAATTTTTGAATATATTGTAAAAAATTATAATACTATTAATTTTTCAGAATTAGATAAAAATAAATATTTTTCAAAGATTAAAGAATTTAATTACTTTGATAGCGCTCAGATATTTGATCACCTTTCTGATATTTTTTTAGAACAACTTAATCTTGAAGAGTTATATAAAGAAAAATCTATTGATAAACTTAGCTCTTTAACAAAAAAAATAGAAATAATTCTCACAGAAAAATTAAAAAATGACTTTGAAGTTAGGAATCAAATTAAAAAAATTTTTTTTGAGATTGTTAAACAGGGGCACGTGCTTAAATTAACAAAATATTTTTTTGATATTTCAAATATAATTTGGATTATGGTTAAAGATCAGTCTACAGACTTTAATTATTACACAAAACGATTTAGTTTAATTTCAGTGTACTTAAAAATTCTTTGTGCAATTTTATTAAAAGAAAAATTTAAAAAAGAAGATATTCAAAAAGAAGTAAGTAAAACTCTTGAACAATTAAAACATATTACAAAGTTAAAACCAAAATTTTCTATTTTTGAAGATATACAAAAATTTTTTAGCCAGTTTAAAACGCAACAGGGTAGGGGATTTTAATAAACCTTAGTAAGGTGACCAAGTTTTCTTTTTTCTTTTACGTACATTTTACCATAATCATAAAAAAATTCTTTATTGTTACTTTTTCTTTCTCTAAATTTATAAATATTTTTTCCTAAAGCATTTTTCATAATCGCATTCTTAATTTTTTTTGGTTGTATGGATTGTAAGTTACAAACTGAGCGAATATGGCTTTCAAATTGACTAACGTTGTAACTGTCTAATGTTAAGTGCCCTGAGTTATGTACACGTGGTGCAATTTCGTTGACTAACAAATCCCCATTCTTTTTTAAAAAATATTCAACACACATCACTCCTCTATAATTTAGTCTTTTTGCAATTCTGATTGCAATTGTTTTAGCTTTTTCATTAATGTTTCTATTTATTCTTGCCGGACTAATGGATTGTCTTAAAATTTGTTCAGAGTGTAAATTTTCAATAGGTTCATACGCAAAAATTTTATTTTTATAGGCAACTATCACCACTGATATTTCTTTAGTAAAATTTACAATTTTTTCTAAAATATATTGATCATTTGGAAATTTATATTTTATTATTTCAGACCTATTTTTAAAAAACGTTTGTCCCTTACCATCATATCCAAGGTTGATAGTTTTAGCTAAAATTGGAAAAAAATTGTTATCTAAAGATTTTAATTTATTTCTTTTAAGTTTTTTAAATTCAGTTGTTTTAACTCCAATATTATTTAAAAAAACCTTCTCACTAATTCTGTTTTGTAGAGTTTTTAAAATTTCTGGTTTTGGAAATATGGGAATATTCTTTTCTAAGTTTTTTAGAATAGAAAATGGAATATTTTCAAATTCAAAGGTTAAAATAGATACTTTTTTTATAAATATATTTAATTTTTTTTTATCTAAGTAGCTTCCAATAATAAAATCGTCAGCATAATAAATTGCAGGTGAGTCAATAGAGTTAGTATAAATACAGGTTTTAATTTTTAATCTTTTTGCTGCAATGGCAAGAAGTTTACCTAATTGTCCTCCTCCAAAAATACCGAGGACAAAATTTTTAGACGGCATTAATTTTTTGGTTTTAATTTTACAGATTGCGTTTGTTTGCTTCTCCAAAGACTAAGTCGTTTTGCAATGTCTTTATCCTTTAAACTCATAATAGATGCAGCATATAAAGCTGCATTTTTTGCTCCAGTTTCACCTATTGCAACTGTACCAACAGGAATACCGTAAGGCATTTGAACTATGGATAGCAAGCTATCAAGTCCTTTGAGTGATTTTGTCTCGATAGGAACTCCAATTACTGGAAGGTCTGTAATTGCTGCAGTCATGCCTGGTAAATGTGCCGATCCTCCAGCACCAGCAATAATTACAGATATATTTTTTGATTTTGCTTTTTTTGCAAATTCAATCATTCGAAAAGGAGTTCTATGTGCTGAAACTATTTGTGTAAAAAAAGGAATATTTAGTTTTTTAAGAATTATTGCAGTTTGCTTTAATATTTTCCAATCCGATTTGCTGCCCATAATAATAGCAACAAATGATTTTTTTTTCAGTGATCTACTCATTATATAAAGTTAACTATTTATTAACTTCTTCTTTAGCCTTTTCTTTTTTTTCTCTTTCAACTCTTCGATTTGCTTTTTCAATAGCTTTTTGTAATTCACTTTGAGTACAAAGATTAAGTGCTACAGGATCCTTCGGTGTTATATTTTGAATGTTCCAATGTTTTCTCGATTTAATAGCTTCAACCGTGTTTTTTGTTGTTCCAACAAGTTTTGAAATTTGACCTTCAGAGAGTTGAGGGTAGTTTTTTACAAGCCAAGCGATTGCATCTGGTCTATCTTGTCTTTTGGATAGAGGTGTATACCTTGGACCTGTTACTTTTTTAACTTCATATTCTACTGTTTTTTGATTTATTTTTAGAGCTTTATTTGGGTCTTTAGAACAAGACTCAATCTCATCCCTAGTTAGCTCTCCTGCAAGAATAGGATTGTAAGCCTTAATACCAACAGCCACATCTCCATCTGCAATTCCTTTTACTTCGAGTTCGTGTAGTTGGCAAAAATCTGCAATTTGTTTGAATGTTAAAGTTGTATTTTCAATTAGCCATACTGCTGTGGCTTTTGGCATCAATGGTTTATCAACCATTATTATTTACCTTTAGTTTTAGTTGTCGCTTTCGTAAGATTTTCAAATCTTTTATTAAATTTACTAACTCTTCCCTTATCAAGAATTTTTTGTGATCCACCAGTCCACGCCGGGTGCGATATAGGATCAATATCTAGTTTCATAACATCATTTTCTTTTCCCCATGTTGACAAAGTTTCAAACTCAGAACCGTCAGTCATGACTACTTTAATTTTATGTGTTTTTGGGTGAATGTTATCTTTCATAATTTAAGCTGATGGTTTTATAGCAAAAAGCTTTTGCTAACAACCCATTTTACCTGAAAGCTTTATTTAATGTTTTTTTTAGAAACAAAAAATAAATAAGAGAAAAACCTCCCAGAATAAAGGCATTAGTTATAAATGGCATATCTTTACTAAAATATAGAAACAATAAACCCGCAAAAGGTTGTCCCGTAAATCTTGCAATGGATTGGGCTGAATAAGCAGCTCCAAGTGCTAAGCCTTTTTTATTTTTATTACAGTTTTTTGATACAATACTATTTAAACAAGGGTTGGAGACTCCAATTCCATAACATAAAAAAGCAACAGCTATTAAAAGAATGTAAAATTGGTTAGTTGAAATTAATAGAAAGCCAGTAATTAAAAAAATAAATCCGCTCTTAATAAGCTGAACCTCATTAAAAAAATTTAACAAATATCTAAGTATAAAACCCTGCACCACTATTTGACAAATTCCAGCATACAGCATTATTAAGCCAACTTCCTGAGGGCCCCAGTTAAAAGTTTCATTTATCCAAATTGCAAATATTCCCTCCATTCCTGTAAAGCCAAAATAGATAATAAAAATTATTAGAAAGAAGATTGATAGTTTTCTTTCAAATAAGAAAGTTAATTGATTTGAAAATTTATCAAAAATTTTACTATGTATTCTCCCTTGTATTTTTTTTGGCTCTTTTAAAAAAAATATTACAAAGATTAAATTTATAATATTTATAAAAAATGCAATCCAAGCAACATTCGATAAACTTTCAAACGTATAATTAGATCCTGCAATCAAACCTCCAAGCATGGGTCCAATTGTAAAGCCAAGTCCAAAAGCCATACCAAACATACCCATGCCCTTAGCTCTATTTTTTTCAGTTGTGATGTCGGCTATATATGCAGTTCCAACAGATACATTGCTTTTAAAAATTCCAGCTATCAATCTTGAGATAAAAACGGTTGTTAAATTTGTGCTTATAGCAAGTATGAAATTTGCAATAATTTCTGCAACACAATTTAGAATAATTAATGGCTTTCGTCCAAATCTGTCAGATAAACTTCCCCATATAGGAGATGAAAAAAATTGAAAAAAAGAAAAAGAAGCAAAGATGATTGTAATCATCAATATATTTCCACCAAGGTCACTTACTAGAAAAGGAAGGGTTGAGACTAATACCCCACTAAATGCAAGCACGTCTAAAAATAAAAAAAAAACAATTTTAGACATGATATTTTAAGAGAGTATTTCTATAAGATCTTTATCGATTTTAGAGTTTGTTGCTAAAATATTTTTTCCATCAACATAGTCTTTTCCACCCTTAAAATCAGATATTGTTCCTCCAGCTTCTTTTACAATAACAATACCACCTGCAATATCCCAATAACTTAAATTTCGCTCCCACAACCCATCAGCTCGACCGCAGGCAACAAAAGCAAGATCCAGTGCGGCGCTTCCAAATTTTCTTGTAGCAGCAACTACTCTACTTACTTTTTCATATTCTCTAAAAAATATTTCTTTATTTTCATATTTAAGTATTGGTCCACCCGTTACTAAAATACATTCTTCAATTTTTTTTCTCGATGAAACTCTAATACGCGAATTGTTAAGATATGCTCCTTTTCCTTTTTCAGCATAAAACATTTCGTTGGTTATAGGGTTAAAAATCATCCCGCAAATAATTTCATTTTTTTTTTCAAGCCCAATCGATATTGCAAAATGAGGAACTCCATGCAGAAAGTTTAAAGTTCCATCGATTGGATCAATTATCCATTTAAATTCGCTATTTTTTTCAACTGCGCCACATTCTTCAGATAAAATTGAATAATCAGGCCTTGCAAAAGTTAGCTCTTTTATTAAAATTTTTTCAGTCCGTTTATCAGCGTTAGTTACAAAATCACCAGGACCTTTTTTAGATACTTGAAGTTTTTCAATTTCTCCAAAGTCTCTTATGAGAGCTTTTGAAGCTTTGATACATGCCTTCTCCATCACATTAAGATTTGCTGAGAGAAGGGGCATATTAAACTTTTTTTAAATATTCCTGAGTCTCTGTATCTACTAAGATTATATCACCCTGATTTATAAAAGGCGGAACCATTATTTTAATCATATTTTGAATGGTTGCAGGTTTGTAAGAACCAGTTGCAGTCTGTCCTTTCACTATAGAGTCGGTTTCTACAACCTCATACTCAACGGATTTAGGTAGTTCAATGCTAACTGGTTTATCCTGGTAAAAAAGCATAGTCACTTCAAGATTTTCTTTTAAAAATTTTTCACTTTCTTCAAGCATTTCTTTTTTTATATTGATTTGTTCAAAGTCTTTACTATCCATAAATACTAGTTCATCTCCTGCTGCATATAAAAATTGAAATTTTTTTTCATCGAATGATGCTCTTTCAACAGTTTCACTTGCTCTAAATCTTTCGTTTAATTTAGTCCCTTTCGTAACACTTTTTAATTCAACCTGGTTGTAGGCTCTAAGGTTTCCTCTATTTACAGATTGTATCTTTAAACATTTCCAAAGATCATTTTTGTATTCAATGATATTTCCAACTCGAATGTCTGATCCTAAAATTTTCATAAAAGGCTTTGTGATATATCTATTTTTTAAACATATTTACAGCATTTAATGGGCTGTAGTTCTTCAAGTTCCAAATACAAGAGACCACCGCAATATAATCAGCGCCATTTTCAAGTAGGATTTTATAATTACTTTGATTTATTCCGCCAATTGCAACAATAGGTTTTTTAATATTTTTCTTTGCCCATCGAAGTAATTTAATATTTGCCCTATACTTAGTTTTGTGTGTGGTTGTTTTATAAAATGCACCATAAGCTATGTAATCTGCGAATTTTGAAATATTTTTTGAATAATGTTTTAAGTTATTACATGTTGCACCAATAATTTTTTTTTTTCCTAAAATTTTTCTTCCAAAATTGAATGAAGGATCGCCTCTTCCAAGATGGCAGCCGTCTGCGTCAGAGACTTTAGTTATAAAAGGGCTATCATTAATTATAAATTTTACCTTGTATCTTTTAGTTATGGGTTTAATTTTTTTTGCAAGATTGATGATTTTTTTTTTTTCATTAGATTTAATTCGGAGTTGA
>VHCA01000027.1 GCA_016882225.1 Candidatus Pelagibacterales bacterium | reverse complement strand
AAAATGCGGAGGTCATCATGGTCATTTATTTGACGATGGTCCTGAACCTACAAAAAAGCGTTATTGTAATAACGGAGTAGTTTTAAAATTTATAGCTGAAAAAGTTTCTTAATGACTAATTCCGATATAACTTCGGTTGGGTTTATTAAACATATTGGTGGCATACAATTTAAAAAAGTATCAGATAACTCTTTTGAATTTCATACTAAAGTTCAGTCGTTCAATTTAAACTCAAAAGGAATTAGTCATGGAGGTTATATTGCTTCAATCTTAGATAGCGGAATGGGGACAGCTGCACATGAGGTTTTAGAAAAAAACCAGAGATGTGTGACAATATCACTAGATATAAAGTTTATTTCGGCATCTAAAGAAGGTGAGGTCTTGATTGGTAAAGTTGAAGTAACAAAAAAAACCAAATCTTTAGTATTTGTTAATGCAAATATTTTTGAAAAAAAAACGCTTATCGCTTCTGCCTCAGGTATTTGGAAAATAGTTTAATTATTTTATCTTCCAGACTTCCTGTAATCTTGCATCCCTACCACAATTTATTTTATAAACATTGTATCTAAAAGGATTTTTTTTATAATAATCCTGATGATACTCTTCAGCTAAATAGAATTCTTCAAATTTTATATACTTCGTCTTAATTTTTTTAACATTAATTTGTCTTAGATTGTTTAGTGAGTCTTGAATTAAATTTTTTTCATTATCACTTTGATAAAATATTGCTGAAACATAGCTATTTCCCTTATCACAAAACTGACCATAACCATCATATGGATCAATATTGATCCAAAAAATATTTAATAAATCTTTATAGGAGACAATACTTGGATTGTAAGTTACCTTAACAACTTCAATATGTCCTGTTTTTCCCTTTGTGACCTCTTCATATGTAGGATTTGATTTTTTACCTCCACTGTAACCAGAAACAACATCAAGAACTCCGTTAACTTTTTCAAATACTTCCTCCATACACCAGAAACAACCTCCTGCAAAAACTGCAAATTTTTTTTCAAGAGAATTAGATGAAGACGAAATAATTAAAAAAAAAAATATAAGTAAATATTTCAATTATAAAAAACCCCTCTTTGTCGCATAAGTTCTCTTTGAAGCTCCTTATGTTCAACAAAAGGCTGTCTTCCATGCAATAAAAAGTAATTATTTGAAAATATGGAATAACCAACGGGGAGTTTAAAAATGATTTTATTTTTACTATTTTCTAAAGAGTTTGAAAGGCGATGCAAGAAAAGACCTTGTTCCATATTTTTAGGCTCTGGAAATTGATCAATATACGAAATCACATAATTACCAGATTTGTCCTTAAAAAAAACTGGATGAGTTACTTTATATTCCACGTTTTTACTTTTTGGTGATCCCCAAGTAAAATCCTCTTTACCAACAGGATCATTAAAAAATTTACTTCCATCTTCCCAATCATCTAAATGAAGTAGTACACTCTCGCCCCCTTCAACATTTTTTTCTTTTATTTTTGTCATTAATAACCAATCAGTTTTTTCTTTTACATAAGTTCCATCGGTATGCAGATCCAACGGTTTGTATGCTTTTCGTAAATAAGAGTCGCTACTATCAACATGTTTTACTTCAAACCTTGCATAGTACTTTCCGGTCATAGCATCAAAATTAGGTGTTCCAACCAGATGGGTGAAGGCAGTTGAAAGTTTAACTAAGAATTTATCATCTAAAATTGATCCGTTGCTTAAAGTTTCTGGACCAATAACAAAAGCGCCTTGATTTCTATCAGTTAATATATTTTCAAATAAAGATCTAATCTTGCCACCAAAAGTTTTATTGCACTCTTCAGCTAAGTAAAATCTAAGAAAAGGTTTATATTCTAAATCTAGTAAATCAATTGAAGAGAATTTTTTAACTAAAGTATCTATAGCTGGTTTTAAAATTGTAATAAGTTTTAATCTTTTACTTTTATTATGATTTTCAATTTTTAAACCACTAATATTTTCCATTAATATTCAATTATACCAAATAAAATTATTCCAAATAAAGAAGAAAAAAGTACGTTTTTCCTAGTCATAAAGAGACAAGCAATAGTTAAAGCAGCTGCAATTAACCTAGATAGAGTAGCTGTCTCCTCTAATGCGCCAACGGGATATATAAAAATTCTTGATATTAATGCTGCTAAAATTCCATAGGAGATACAAGATACAAATTTAAATATTTTTCCATTTTCATCAACATAAGCTGAGGACATCGCTCCTAAAATTCTTGGTAGATAAGTTGCAATCGCAGATAAAATAATTGCAAAATATATATACGAGCTACTCATTTAAAATGTATAAAAATTAAATACGAAACAATACCTGCAACTAAACCAGCGATTACAACTGACCACTGCGGAGATAACAAAAATAAAATTGGAGATAAAATAAAAGAAAAAATAACTGTAAAAATTATATGCTTAGTTCTAAGATTAGATACAACCATACATAAAAAATAAATTGGATTTAAGAATATTAAGGCTATAAAAATTTTTTTACTTATTACTCCTGCTATATAAAAACCAATAACTGTTGCTATGACTGATAAAAACCAAAGGGTTGAACTAAAACCTAAGAAAAAATTAAAACGATCTTCCTTTTTAATTTTTTCGTAATTTGCCAAAAAATGCACCCAACTAGTAACTGCAATAAAGTGAGATAAAACATAGTAATGCCATTTTGGTCTTCCCTCTTGTCTCACGACAGGAATAAGGTTTACTGTCATAGGATATAACCTTGCATTTGTTAAAAGAACTGCCAAAAAAACATTAAGTAAAGCTCCCTGTACTATAAGCGTCTCAGCCATCACAACTTGCCCAGGTAGAGCAAATGCAATTAATGTGGATAAAAAACTTTGATAGGCATCCAGTCCAGTGTTTTTAAACACCGCACCAAGCGCAAAAAAACTTGCACAAAGGCTAATGCCTGGAATTCCAGCCCCTTCAAAACAACCCTGTCTGAATGATTTATTAAAAGTATTTTTCAAATATGATTTTTTGTTAATAAAATTTTTATTGCAATAATGAATAATGCAACTCCTGATATCTTAGTAATAACATTTGGATAGTTTTTTAAAAAAACAGCAATTTTATTTGCAACTCCAGCATAGATAATTAAAAAGAAAAAATCTAAAAACATGTGTGTTGTCATTAAAATTGAAAAATGAATTATTAAATAATCTCCGGGAACTAAAAATGTAGGAAAAATTACAACAAAAAAAACAATTGCACTTGGACTAAAAAATGCCGAAATAAAACCATCCTTAAATAAATCTTTAGATGAGCGATAAGGTTGTGACCTGTCGTTTTGAGTATTAATTTTTGTAAAAAAAAATTTTAAAGCTATATACATTAAATAAAACCCACCTACATATTTAAATACGTCTAAAATTGCTGGGTATGCTTTTACAAGGGTACTTATTCCAAACATAACCAGGATCATCTGAATTGCGTTTGCAGATATGTCACCAATTCCAGTCCATAAACTTCGTAAAAAACCAAAATTCATTGAATTCGAAATAATCAAAATTCTTTGAGGTCCTGGAGTAATAAAAAGTATTGTAATTATCTGAATAAATAACCAATAATTATTTGGAAGCATTTTAAATAAAAATCTTAATATATTGACTAAGTTTTTTATTAAAGATAATTAATTTATAGCGCTGAGTTATTTCAAATTGCGAGCGCTTAACAAATCCAGCTAAAGCGAAGCAATAACCATCGCTCTAGCCGGTGGTTTTAGAGAAATCTCCAAAACCCTTAACAGTTAAGAATATGGAAATAAGTTTTGAATTTTTTCCTGCCAGGGACTCTGTTGGCGAAAAAAATCTTTGGGAAAGTTTTGAAAGATTAAAAAAATTTCACCCAAAATTTGTATCGGTAACTTTTGGTGCTGGAGGAGGCGAACGAGACAAAACAGATGATCTAGTTCAAAAAATCAAAAATAACTCATTAATCGATGTGGCTGGCCACTTAACATGCGTTGACATGAGCAAAGATGAAATTAATACCATTGCTACTAAGTGGTTATCTAAGGGAATTAATAAAATTGTCGCTCTTAGAGGCGATGTCAGAAAAGAAGGCCAAAGATATAAACCGCATCCAAGTGGTTACATTAATGCCGCGGATATGGTTCGTGGTATAAAAAAAATAGGAAATTTTGAAATTGCAGTTGCTGGTTACCCTGAAAAACATCCAGAATCTAAAAGTATTCAAGAAGATATAGAAAATTTAAAAAAAAAAATTGATAATGGTGCAGATAAAATAATCACTCAATTTTTTTTCAATACTGAAACTTTTTTAAAATTTAGAGACCTTTTAAATAAATCAAATATTAATGTTCCTCTTATCCCTGGAATTTTACCAGTTTCAAACTATGAAAAAGTTAAAAACTTTAGTAAAAAATGTGGAACAATGATCCCAGATTGGATCAAAAAGGAATTCGAAGAGGCAAATAAAGATCCTGATATTGAAAAGTTAATTGGGATAAGCTTAGCAGCAGATCTTGTTAAAAAATTACAAAAAGAAGGGGTGACAGAATTTCACTTTTATACATTAAATAAATATGAATTAACTTACGCAGTTTGCACTAGGTTGCTATCTTATGAAAAAAAAAATTTGAGCACTAAAAAAATAAATCAAATATTTGTATGATTAAAAATCATTGTATTGGTTATCCAAGAATAGGTCCTAAAAGGGAACTTAAAACAGCGCTAGAAAAATACTGGAAAGGTGAAATTAATGAAAATGAACTTCAAAGTATCGCATCTAATCTAAAAAGAACCAATTGGGAAATTCAGAAAAGTTTTAATTTAGATTTAATTTGTTCTAATGATTTTTCATACTATGACCAAGTCTTAGATACTATCTGCCTGATGGGAGCTATTCCTGAGAGATTTAAATCAAATGAAAAAATAATTTCTCTAAAAACTTATTTTGCTATGGCTAGAGGGTCTCAGACAAAAGACTTAGATGTTTCAGCTTTAGAGATGACAAAGTGGTTTGATACAAACTATCATTATTTAGTTCCAGAATTTAATAAAAGACAAAAATTTAAATTATCATCCAATAAAATTTTTGATGAATTTTTAGAGGCAAAAAAAGTTGGCATTATTACAAAGCCAATTTTATTAGGACCGCTAACCTTTTTAGAGCTTGGGAAAACTATAGAAGCCGGTTTTGAAAAAATTGATTTATTAGATAGTTTGTTACCAGTTTATAAGGAAATTATTGAAAAACTTAATAATCTTGGAGCTGAATGGATACAAATTGATGAACCAATTTTAGTTAAAAGTCACAGTCAAAAATTTATAAAATTAATAAAAAATGCCTTTGATCAAATCAAATCATATTCAAAAAAGACTAAAATTCTATTAACAACCTACTTTGAGACAGTAGACGATAAAATTTTAAATGAAATATCAAACAGCAATATTGACGCTGTTCACTTTGATTGTGTAAGAGGAAATTTATCTCTAACTTCTGAAATAATTAAATCATCAAAAAAAATTATTTCTCTTGGAGTGGTTGACGGCAGAAATATTTGGAAATCTAATCTTAAAGAAAAACTAGAATTTTTAGAGAGTTTTAAAAATAAAAACACTAATATTTGGGTTAGCACTTCCTGCCCATTGCTACATTGTCCTTACGACTTAGATTTAGAAACTAAAGTTCCAAGTGATATTAGAAATTGGTTAGCTTTTTCTAAACAAAAACTAAAAGAAATGTCTTTTCTTAAAGATGTTTTAAATAATACTAAAACAATTAAAGACGAATATTATCTCGATAATCAAAAGCTAGTTTTAGATAGAAAAAATTCTAAAAAAATTAATAACGCAAATGTAAAAAACAAAACCAAAAATATTAATGAAAAAATATTGAGCCGAATATCACCATTTAGTAAAAGAATTGAAATTCAAAATAAAATATTTAATTTACCAACTTTTCCAACAACAACTATCGGATCGTTTCCTCAAACTACGGACGTTAGAATTTCAAGAGCAAAGTATAAAAAAGGAGAAATAACTGAAGAGCAGTACATCAACGATTTAGAAACAAAAACTATAGAAGTAATTAAAAAACAGGAAGAAATTGGGATAGATGTTTTGGTGCATGGAGAGTTTGAAAGAAATGACATGGTTGAGTACTTTGGTGAACAACTTGAGGGATTTACTTTTACTTCAAGCGGTTGGGTACAAAGTTACGGTTCAAGATGTGTAAAACCTCCAATAATTTTTGGTGATGTATCAAGACCAAATATGATGACTGTTAAGTGGTCAAAATTTGCTCAGCAACAAACAAACAAAATAGTTAAGGGAATGCTTACTGGGCCCATAACTATCCTTCAATGGTCTTTTGTTAGAGACGATCAACCAAGACAACAAACTGCTTACGAAATTGCTTTTGCTATAAGGGATGAAGTTAAGGATTTAGAAGCAAACGGCATTAAAATGATACAAATAGATGAACCTGCTTTAAGAGAAGGTCTGCCGTTAAAACAAAAAGATTGGAATAACTATTTAAAGTGGGCTGTTAATTCATTTAAAATCTCATCATCAGTGGTGCAGGATGAAACACAAATTCACACACATATGTGTTATGCTGAATTTGAAGATATTATTCAATCTATCGCCGATTTAGATGCAGATGTTATTTCAATTGAAACTTCAAGATCTAGGATGGAACTTTTGACAACTTTCGAAAAGTTTAATTATCCAAATCAAATTGGTCCTGGAGTGTATGATATTCACTCACCAAGAGTTCCTCATAAAAATGAAATGAAATCTTTAATTGAAAGAGCATCAAAAATATTAGATAAGAAAAAAATATGGGTAAATCCGGATTGTGGTCTTAAAACTAGAGGATGGCCTGAAACGATAGCTTCGTTAGAAATGATGGTTCAAGCTGCAAAAGAATTAAGATCTGGTAAGTGAAAAAACCTAGCTTTCAAATAAATACAAATTTAGTCAGGGGCGGGATAAATAGGACTGAGTTTAAGGAGACTTCTGAGGCTCTTTTTTTGACATCAGGCTTTGTTTACAACAGTGCAGAACAGGCAGAGGCAATTTTTAAAGGAAGTAAAAAAGGTTTCCAATACACTCGCTACTCTAACCCCACAGTCGAAATTTTTGAAAAAAGATTAGCATTGCTGGATGGATCAGAAGATTGTTTTGCGACATCAAGTGGAATGGCTGCTGTTTTTTTTTCATTAATGTGCCAACTTAAATCAGGAGACCATTTAGTTTCATCTTCAGCTCTCTTTGGTTCATGTAGGGAAATAATAAGAAATATTATTCCAAGATATGGCATTGATGTCACGTTTGTCGATGGTAAAAATATTAATGAATGGAAAAAGGCTGTTAGAAAAAATACTAAGATTTTTTTCTTTGAAACCCCATCTAACCCATTGTTAGAAATCATCGATATCAAAAAAGTCTGTAGTATTGCTAAAAAAAATAAAATTAAAACAATTGTAGATAATATTTTTGCAAGTCCAGTTTTACAAAAACCAATTTTATATGGTGCTGATATAATAGTATACTCTGGAACAAAACATATTGATGGTCAAGGAAGAGTATTAGGTGGAGCAATACTATCTTCAAAAAAATTTAAGGAAAATATTTTAAAACCTTATCTAAGACATACTGGACCTGCAATTAGTCCCTTTAATGC
>VHCA01000026.1 GCA_016882225.1 Candidatus Pelagibacterales bacterium | reverse complement strand
TTTGTTATTTGATCTCGTATTATTATTTCTGGTGTCGGTGTAAGCCAAAGTAAAGCTAACGCCAACTAACTCTTTAGCTGCAGAAAGACTCCAAAACTGACTATTTTGTTTGTAGTCTCCATGGGTAATAGCTAGGGATGCAAAACCTACATCGTAAGTTCCTGTAATTTCATTATACTTTAGGTCTTGTGTGCCCTTATTGTCATCTTGTTCGAAATAAGAAAGTTTAACTGTGTAAGGTTTTTTGTCTGGTTTGTAAGTAATTTTTCCATAACCTTCAGAAAAGTTAGAGTTAAAAGTAGAACCCCCTACGCCTTGATAGGTATACATAATGTAGCCAACATCAAATCCAAAATCACCAAAAGTTGGAGCAACACCAAAATAATAATCTATCTCTTTGTTAGTATTTTTAAGTGTACTATTCGATCTAGTTCCTTGCGCATCAACTTCGGCTGCCCAAACTCCAACATAAATATCTTTTGGCAAAGCTAAATCTGCACCAATATAAGGAGACATATTGTTTTTATTTTGAGGTAATCCTCTCCATAAATATTCACTCATTACACCTGCGTTTCCGGTCAAAGTACCAAAATTTCCAAGCTTTACCTCTGCTAAGGTTGGGCTTGTGATCATTAGAAAAGTAATAATTCCTAAAAAATGTTTTTTCATAATTTTTATCGTAATTTAATTGTATAAGATTTCTTTAAATTACACTTAGAAATAAATTAAAAGAGTTATTTTAAGCTAAATTGCATTGCAGTTATTGCATACATCACTATGCAACAGACGCATAAGAATAGATCAAATAAAACAAGAGAATTTTATAGTTAATGAATCTAATAAGTTGCATAAAAGTAACATTTATAAAAATTTTAAATTTTTAAGTGTTAGATTATTTTTGACGCGATCGTAAGCTTATCAGTTAAAGCCTTATGGATTGGACACTTATTTGCTATTTGAAATAACTTATCTTTCTGCTCAGAACTTAAATTACCCTTAAATTCTATCTCTCTTACAATTTCTCCGCTTGCTAATCGTTCAAGTTTAACAACAGTTTTATCTAAAGGAATTTTCTTTAATCTTGCATACATTCTAACAGTTATAGAGGTACAGGTACCTAGTGCTGATAGAAGAAAATCATTTGGACTAAATCCTTTATCTGTTCCTTCAGGAAAAGTTAATGGCTCATCAGCTAATACGTTATGATCTCTAACTTTTACAGTTTGCACGAAAGGACCTGGTCCTGCCTCTTCAACTACAACTTTATTTTTATCCATGTAAAACCTTATTATATGCTGAATCTAAAAAACCTCTTACTGTTTTTAAAAACTCTGGTTCATGAACAAGAAAAGAGTCGTGACCATTATTAGTGTCAATTTCAACAAAGCCAACATCAGCACCAATTGAGTTTAAAGCGATAAGTATTTTTTTAATTTCACTCGTTGGATAAAGCCAATCGGATGTAAAAGATATTAAACAAAATTTTATTTTTGTATTTTTAAAAGCATTAGATAGATTTCCGTTATTATCTCTATAAAGATCAAAGTAGTCCATGGCCCTTGAAACATAGAGGTAGGTATTTGCATCAAATCTTTCTACAAAACTTTTTCCTTGGTGCTTTAAATAGCTTTCAATTTGAAAATCTGCATCAAATGAAAATTTAAAATCCTTAGTATTTTGAAGTTTTCTTCCAAATTTATTTTGAAGTCCAACCTCTGACAAATAACTAATATGACCTGCCATTCTTGCAACGGACAATCCTTTTTCAGGACTTTTTTTATTCTTTATATAATCTCCATTGCTCCAGTCTGGATCAGCCATGATTGCTTGTCTTGCAAGTTCATTAAAAGCAATATTTTGCGCTGAATGACTTGCGGTACATGCAATTGGGATTGCTGAATGGGTTCTGTTTGGATAGGAGCTGCAGAACTGCAAAGCCTGCATTCCACCCATAGATCCACCAATGACTGCTAGAACTTTATCTATTCCAAAATGATCAAGTAGATTAATCTGCGAGTTCACTATGTCCTTGATGGTTACAAGTGGAAATTTTAATCCGTAAATTTCTTTAGTTGTTGGATCAATTGTACTTGGGCCAGAACTTCCCATGCAACCTCCTAAAACATTTGCACAAATTACAAAGTATTTATTTGTATCAATTGCAAGGCTGGGGCCGACTGCAGTTACCCACCAACCCTCTTTATTGGTAATTGGGTGAGTGCCAGTTACAAATTGATCTCCGCTTAAAGCATGAAAAACTAAAATAGCATTATTTTTTTTTGAATTTAATTCCCCAAAAGTTTCATAAGCAATACTATACTCACTTAAAATCTTTCCAGATTCTAACTGTAATGGATTTTTTATATTTAGATTTTTTATTTTAGTTTTATCAAAAATCATTGAAATTTAGTTAAGGGGCTTTCGCCCCTTAGTACTATTTTTTAAGTTGTTGCTAACGCCTGATCTATATCAGCAATAATATCATCAGGGTGTTCAATACCAATTGATAGCCTTACATAGCCCGGAGTTACTCCTGCCTTTAATTGCTCATCAGGTGATAACTGTGAATGCGTTGTGGATGCTGGATGAATTGCAAGACTTCGTGCATCTCCAATATTTGCAACATGATATAAAAGTTTTAAAGCATTAATAAATTTCTTACCTGCTTCAATACCACCTTTTAATTCAATGCCACACAAAGCACCAAAACCACCTTGCATATATTTTTTAGCACGCTTTCCAACTTCTCCATCATAAAGGTTTGGATAAATCACTTTTTGAACTTTTTTATGCTTCGTTAAAAAGTTCACGACTTTTTCAGCATTTGAACAATGTTGTTTCATGCGAAGCGCAACTGTTTCCAAACCTTGAATAACTTGCCAAGCATTAAATGGTGATAAAGGTGCGCCTAAATCACGGAGTAAAACAACTCTTGCTCTTATGATGAATGGAATATTAGCCCCTGTTAATTGAGGAACAACTTCTCCCCACACTGCTCCACCATACGATGGGTCAGGTTCGTTATAAAAAGGCTGCCTTTTTTTGTGTTCAGTCCAAGGAAAGTTTCCTCCATCAATAATTATTCCACCAATTGAGTTTCCATGACCACCTATAAATTTTGTAAGCGAGTGCATTACAACTGCAGCACCATGTTCAAATGGCTTACAAATAATTGGGCCTGCTGTGTTATCTACAATTAAAGGTATTCCATGTTTTCTACCAATGTCTGCTACTTCTTTAATTGGAAAAACTCTTAAGTATGGATTTGGACAAGTCTCTCCATAATACCCTCTTGTCTTATCATCAGTAAGTTTTTCAAAATTTTTAGGATCTATGGGATCTGCAAATCTAACTTCTATTCCTTGATCTTTCAGAGTATTTTTAAAAAGATTTACTGTTCCTCCATATAAATCGGTGGAGGCAACAATGTTATCTCCTGATTTACATAAGTTTTGTATGCAAAAAGCTGAGGCTGCTTGTCCTGAACCAACCGCAAGGGCTGCAACTCCTCCTTCAAGTGCAGCAACTCTTTTTTCAAGAACATCTACAGTTGGATTCATGATCCTTGTGTAAATGTTACCAAACTCTTTTAGAGCAAAAAGATTTGCAGCATGATCAGTATTTTTAAACTGATAGCTTGTTGTTTGATAAATTGGCACTGCAACAGATGATGTTGCAATGTCGTTACGATAATCACCTCCATGAAGACCAACGGTCTCTGGGTGTTTACTAGTTGTAGTCATATTTTAACCTTCTGTTTCTTGTTAATGTCAGATCAGATTATTATATAACTGGCGGGTACTTACTCATTAGCGCTTTAGCTGTTTGAAGTCCGCAAGCTGCATCAAATCGACGTCTTTTTATAGTAGGTAAGAAATAAAATGTAAATACAAAAAAAGTTATTTTTTCAAATAGAGCAAAAAAAGCAAAATCACTATTATAACGAGTAAAGCGATGATTATATAAGCCATGATGAAAACCTTATTACACTATTTGCTAAAATAAAAACACTATCTAACTTTATTTAATTTAAATCTAAGGCTATAATTTTCTAATCATGCTTGAAGATAGAAAAAAAAGTTTTGAAAAAAAATTTGCAACAGACCAGGAAAAAGAATTTAAAATAAGCGCTAAAAGAAATAAACTTCTTGCAAACTGGGCAGGTACTATTCTTGGTTTTACTGAAGATCAGAAAAAAAATTATGTTACTGAAATAATAAAGGCTGATTTTAAAGAAGCTGGAGATAATGATGTTTTTTTGAAAATTAAAGAAGATTTAAAAAGTAAAAATATTCAGGATAGTGAAATTAAAAAGAAAATGTCTGAATTTCTAGAGGAAGCCAAAAAAGAAATATAAATACTTATGTATTTGTATTCTGGATTAGACAAATTAAAAAAAGATATTTCTGTAGGTATTGTTGGCTGTGGAAAATTTATTTCCATGTTTTTGTCGCAGTATAATCATTTAAAAAGAGTACAAATAAAAACAATCATCGACTTAAATATTAAGCGTGCAAAAGAAAACTGTAGAAAAAGTGGCCTAAGTAAAGAAGTTATAAAAAAAATTAAATTTGTAACAAGTTTAGATAAAGTACTAAAAGATAAAATTGATATTTTTATAGAGGCAACGGGCGATCCTATAATTGGAACAGAACACGCTGTTAAAATTATTAAAAGTAAAAAAAATATTATTATGGTGAACGTTGAAGCTGACGTTGTCTGCGGGAAATATTTATCTGACTTAGCAAAGAAAAATAATGTTGTGTACAGTATGGCTTACGGGGATCAGCCATCACTCATAATGGAACTTATTGAGTGGGCAAAACTTAATGGCTTTAAAGTTGTCTCTGCAGGAAAAGGTACAAAGTATCATCCGTCCTTTGAATATTCTACGCCAGATACCGTTTGGAAAAATTATGGAATGACTGATGCACAGGCAAAAAAGGCCGGGATGAATCCAAAGATGTTTAATTCATTTACAACAGGAGATAAATCCTCAATTGAAATGGCTGCAGTATCCAACGCCTCAGGACTTAAATGTCCAAAGAATGGATTAACGTATCCACCTGTTGGAGTTTATGAAATTGCAAACAAAGTTAAACCTAAGTCCAAGGGTGGTGTGACAGACTTTGAAGGGCAAGTTGAAGTAATATCTTCGATCGACAGAAAAAAGAAAAATATTCCAAATGACCTTAGATGGGGAGTTTATATTGTAATCAAAGCACAAAATTCATACGCAAAAGCATGTTTTAAAGAATATGGAATGGTAACAGATACTAGTGGAAACCACTCGGCACTTTGGCGTCCGTATCATTACATTGGTCTTGAGCTTGCTCAAAGTATTTATTCTATCGCTTTAGAAAAAAAGGCAACGGGACAGACAAAATTTTTTAATGCTGATGTTGCTTCAATTGCAAAAAAAAATATTAAACCTGGTGAAATACTTGATGGTGAAGGTGGTTTTTTTGCAAGAGGAAGGTTGGTTCCTGCAAAAAAAAGTATTACTGAAAAACTTCTGCCACTTGGACTGTCGGGCGGATGTATTGTTATTAAAAATATTAAAAAAGATAATCCAATTAAACTTAGCGATGTGCTTATAAATTGGAATCCTTTTGTTAAAGAGGCCAGAGATTATCAAAAAAAATTAGCTTCTTAATGAAAAGTAAACCCAAGCAAGCGTTTAAAGATATAGATTTTTTAGAAAGCCCTTCTGCTAGATCAGTTAGAATTTTATCAGAATACGAAAAAGTAAAATCGGTTTTAGAGTTTAATAGAATTATTGATACTATAACTTTTTTTGGAAGTACCCATTGTATAGAAAGAAAATTAGCTAAAGAAAATCTTAATAAAGCAAAACGAAATAAAAAAAACTTAGCTGCAGCAGAAATGGATTATCAAAATTCAAAGTTTTATGAGGATGCTAGAAAATTGTCATTTAAATTTACTGAGTGGGCTAAAAAATTTTCAAAAAAAAACTACAGATTTGTAACAGCAACGGGGGGTGGCCCTGGTATAATGGAAGCTGCAAATAGAGGAGCATTTGAGGCTGGTGGAAAAACAATAGGGTTTGGAATACGGCTTCCAGAAGAACAAAATAATAATAGATATATTACAGAAGGATTAAGCTTTCAGTTCCATTATTTTTTTATGCGTAAATTTTTTTTAACTTATCCAGCAAGGGCAACAATCATGTTTCCCGGAGGATTTGGAACATTGGATGAATTAACAGAAATATTAACTTTAAAACAAACCAATAAAATTGAAAAACCCATGCCAGTTGTATTAATTGGGAAAGACTATTGGAATACATTAATTAACTTTAAGCATTTAGCTGAAACTAGAATGATAAGAAAAAAAGATTTAAGCTTATTTTTAATCACAGATTATATAGATCAAGCTTTTGAATTTATAACCTGTGTTCTTCTTGAAAAATGTTTAGATAGAACTTCGATTAATATATAAAAATTTATTTATGAAATTTGAGGACTTGGTCGTTGTAACTAGAAATAGAAACATTGAAAATATTCATGAAGGAGTTGCGGTTATTATAGACTCTGATGGAAAGATTATAAAAGAATGGGGTGATAGCACCATTTCAATCTATCCAAGATCAGCCATTAAACCAGTTCAAACCTTTGGAATAATTACAAGTGGTACAATGAAAAGCTTAAATATAAGTTATGAACGGATTGCCCTTGCAACATCTTCGCATCACGGGGAAAATATTCACACAGATATGGTGAGGTCTTGGCTTGACGAAATGCACCTAGAAGAGAATGACTTAGCAAATGGTCTCGATTGGCCTCTTGGAAAAAAAAGAAAAGATTACATTATAAGAAATGATGGCAGAAAGAGTAAATTGCTTCATAATTGTTCTGGAAAACATTGCGGTCAACTTGCAATTTGTACACACAAAAATTGGAGTACTCTAAATTATCATTTATTAAATCATCCAGCACAAAAATTATTTATAGATAACCTAGAAGAACTATCCGAAGTTAAAATTAAAAATATTGGTGTTGATGGCTGTAATTTGCCAGCTCCTTACATGCCCTTAAATAAATTTGCATATACACTTGCAAGATTAGCTGACCCTCAGAAACTTTCTGAAGAATATAAAGAGGCGTGCAATATTATTTTTGATGCATGTACCGATTTTCCAATCATAGCTGGAGGAACAGAGAGCATAAATTCTATTATTACAAAGCTATCTAACAAAAAATTATTTGCTAAAAATGGTGCGGAGGGAGTGTTTGGCGTTATGATACCTTCACTAAAGGTTGGAATTGCAATTAAGATTAAAGATGGAAACTCTAAAGCAGCAGAAGTTGCGCTTGCAGGAGTTTTAAAAGAATTAAATATATTAGATGATGCAATATTATCTAGTATGTATTCTCAAGTTCTTACTAACTCTACAGGTGCAGCAGTTGGCACTATTGAGTGGATAAAAAAATAAATTAATATCCAATTTTTACATTAACACTTTCTGGAATTTTCCCACTTTTTTTAAAAACTAGAATATTTTTTTTAACAACATCAGAAGCTGTTTCAAAATTTGTTAGAGCAGAAATATGGGGAAGAATAGTTATATTTTTTGAAGACCAAAAAGGATGATCTTTAGGTAGTGGTTCTTTTTCAAATACATCTAAAACTGCGTGTTTTATATGTTTGCTTCTAAGCAACTTTAAAAGGTCATATGATTTGATAATTCTTCCTCTACCAAAGTTTATAATCATTGATCCTTTTTTTAAATTTGAAAGAGTTTTAAAATTCAAAAATTGATAAGTTTTATCAGTCAAAGGAAGAAGAATAATTATAATGTCTGAAACTTTAAGTATTTTTTTTAAACCATTATTTCCTGAAAAAGATTTAAGTCCTGAAATTTTTTTTAAATTTCTACTCCAGCCAAACACCCTGTAACCTTGTCTTATTAAAACTTTTGCTGCGCTACCTCCAAGTTCTCCTAAGCCCAAAACTCCAACAGATAAATTTCTTGGCTCAATATAATCTTCTTGTTTCCAAATTTTTTTATCTTGATAACTTTTATAAATATACATTTTACGGTGCAGATAAAGCACCC